>CALKHY010000033.1 GCA_937988795.1 uncultured Candidatus Saccharibacteria bacterium | reverse complement strand
TGTCTCACGCGCCCAGGTTATCGCCTCGTCTATGGGCATCGTAAAGCGCTCAAACGACTGATTTTCAGCGATAATCTTCCGCATCTCGGCCTCAATCGCCCCGAAGTCCTCCTCGGACAGCTGCTTGTCGCCCAGATCGATATCGTAGTAATAACCGTTCTCGACAACAGGTCCAACGCCCAGCTTTACACTCGGCCACAACCGTGTTATGGCGGTGGCCATGATGTGCGCGAGGCTGTGGCGCATTGCGTGTAGTTCTGACTGTTTTTCTGCCATAACTGACTCTCCTAAAAGTTAGATTTTTATAAAAACAAAGAGACGCGACTCTCAAGATTCAATACTCTCGCAATGTATTCAATCTCTCGATTCGCGTCTCGGACCCAAAATGGTTGCCATTTCGGGCGGTTCCACCGGACTTCCTGTTCTGACCAGTGCCAGAACAGGCACTCGTGCCGACACGTTGACGCACGTTCCGGTAGCCCACGGAGCTCTGCGGTTGGTGAGGCCGCTTCATCGCTCGCCTAGTATTGTAACACAACACCTCGGCAAAACCTCATCTCGTCGTCTCCGCATACAACTATAGCAATGTTAGTACGATATGGCTAGTACTAACATGTTGTTTGTTTTATCACACTGCATGTGGACAAGAATAAGCACATTATCACATGTGATATACCCAAAACCCTTCCTTATCCTTCCTTATAACGTCGTCTGATCGAACAATTTGTACAGCACTAGCCATGAAAACAATGAACCAAATTCATTTATGAAAAATAATTTATGAATACAAAAAGGCCGACTTTTGACAGTCGGCCTTTTTGCCTGGTGGGCTCTAGAGGATTCGAACCTCTCACCTCTTCCACGTCAAGGAAGCGCTCTAGCCAAATGAGCTAAGAGCCCAAATGAGCATCACCACTCTAACAGATACGATATTACTGCATAATTCGCAATTTAGCAACTATAAATTACAGCCAGAGCACAAGCGTAACACCTTACAAACATTGACTTATATTCAATCTTGTGTTAACATAAACGTGTTAAGAGGCTTATATGTGAGTGCCAAAAAACAGAACACGCTTGATAGTTTCAAGCTGTTTTACGAAGAATTAACGTTTTCTTCGGCCCCCAACAACCGTATCAGACGGTCAAGGGTATTGAACCAGCAAAAGTAAGCTAGAGCCCAGTCAGAACTGGGCTCTTTTTTATTTCTCCACAAATACACGGTGAGTTTTCCACTAGCTTTTTTTATAGTCGTATGTCAATATATTGACATGGTATGTGTCTATTGTGGCTCACCCACTTCGGTTACTAATTCCCGTTTGCAACGCCACAACAACCATGTCTGGCGGCGACGGAGCTGTACAAAATGCAGCAGCATTTTTACGACCATCGAACGCCCCGACCTTACTGGATCTTTCGTCGTCGGCTCCCCTGGCGCCAAAAAGGGCCAATTACAGCCATTCAGCCGGGACAAGCTCTTTCTGACTGTTTATGAGTGCTGTAAACACCGCTCTAACGCGGTCGAAGAGGCCGCTTCGATAGTGCAGACGGTCATTAACCAGCTCGTTATGCAAAACCGCGAAAACGGGCTTATAGAACGCGCAGAAATAGCCCAGAAGGCCTATAACGCGCTAAAACGGCTCGATCCTACCGCAGCGGCTATTTTTGCCGCCTACCACAAAAAATACGCGCCTGCGGGCTCGTAAATGGCCCGGAAGGCTATTTTTTGACCGCCTTTTCGGTAGCATCAAAGACTGTAAGATATCGTTTAAATATCAGACGGGTTTGCGAGTTTAACGCTGCAAAAGACGAGAACACAATGTTGGTGATCGGCAAGTATACCCACTGGATGACCATAAAGAGTGTCCTGTGACGCTTATACCTGAGCGGTCTGGGCGGCAGCGTCTTCAGACACACAAACAGCGAAGCGAAAATACCGATCAAACCAACGGTCTGGATACGACTAAGCGTTATGGGCAGCATGTTGGCAACGTAGCTGTCCGGATTAAGCAACGCGGGGATAAAACCGGCCGTAGCCAGCAGGATCGCCCCCACTGCCCAGTGCACGTGACCTTCGAGGTGTCGCAACGCTTTGGGAATCAGATCCCTTCGAGGAATTTTATTTTTCCGGAAAAAGCCATTGATCATAATGTACGGAAAGTCCGAGGCACCATAGGTCCAACGACGCAGTTGCACAAATTGTGCCTTGATCGTCTTCCAGTACGTGTCCGAGAGTACGGCGTCGCAGTAAATGGGCACCGCCAGCGGATACACGCGGTAGTCGCCGTCAAAGTGGAAATAACTGCGCCAGAAGTGGTGGCCGTCCTCAACGATGGTGCGCATGCTCCAAAAGTCCATGTCGATGAGCGCCTGCAGGCTCTGCGCATGTGCTGCAAAATTGCGCTGCAGATGCGGCCGCTGCGTAAGCATAAGGTAGAAATAGCTGTTACCGGCTGCTATGACGCGCATCGGCGCCGGCGCATCCCAAATGTTGTTGTTAAACATCTGGAGCGGCTGGTATGCAGCGTGCAACGGATCCGGCGACACGCAATACATGTACGTCAACGCCGACAGATATTGTTTGTGCGGACGGTGGTCGCAGTCAAGCGTGGTCACCACCACCTTGTTTGGATCTATGCCGTGCTGCTTCACATATTCGGCAAGCCGCCGTCCGGCATGAGTAATATTGCTGCCCTTACCCTTTATCTCGCCGGGAATGCCTGCAGGATGCTTAAAGCACATAGCGTCCTTGAAGTACCGGGCGTATTTTGCCGTCAGTTCCTTGGCCTGTTTCTCAACCTCCGGACCACCCCGCTCCTCGTACGCGTAAATGAACAATACCTTGCCCTTTACATCAAAATCAGAGCTGATGATTGCCTGTATGGTCGGCTCCAAAATCTCCCTGCCCTCCCGGTGCACGGCAACAATAATGGCGTGGAGCAGCTCGCTCGGCTTAACTACTGGGCCACCCTGTTGCTGTAGGCGCCGCAAATTGCCGTGATGCCAATCCGGCCGTTTGGCGCGAGGATCGCTGACAGCCCCCTCCTCTACTTCCTGGATGAGCTGCTTCCAATCGAGCTTGGTGTGCTCCTCCATCATCCTGTAACCGGCGAGGGCGCGTATGGTAACGGCCATCGCGCGGGTAAAGAAGACGAGAATAAACCCCAAGATGAAGAACGCCGCCGCAGTCACGCTGATAATACTCAACAGAAACGGCAATGCCAGAATTGTCCAACTTAACGCACCTGGCAAGATCTCAAAAAACCTATACAGCTTGTCACGGTCTTGTTCGTATGGAATTTCGATATTTTTCATAACCTAATGGAGTGCCATCAATGCATTGCTGACTATCGTTGCGAGCAATAGCAGTAATATACCCGCAGCCAAGAT
>CALKHY010000032.1 GCA_937988795.1 uncultured Candidatus Saccharibacteria bacterium | reverse complement strand
CTCGACCGCGAACATCGATCCCCGGCCCGGCTCCGAGCGGAGGTCGATCCGGTGCCCGAGCAGCTTCGCCATGCGATCGACGATCGCAAGGCCGAGGCCGAGTCCCCGTGTCCGGTCGCGCTCCGGATTGCCGATCTGGTAGAACTCCTCGACCAGGGGCATTATGTGCGCTATGACTACTCCACTGCTACGAAATTGCTGGAGGTTAGCCGCGCGCTCAAGGAGCAGTACGGCTCAGTTACCGAGCTACTAAAGGCCTCCGAAGACCCGCGCGAGCTCGAGGAACGACTGATGGCATTTAAAGGTATTGGCCCTAAAACAGCAGAAATTTTTGCTCGCGACGTCGTTCCTGTCTGGTTTGGCGCGGTCGATTCGCACGACTTTGAAGTTGCCAAAGCTGCAGCCGAGGTATTGAACCGTCACAGGTACGAGGCATACATCATCGGCGGTGCGGTGCGTGATCTGCGTTTGGGGCTGAAACCTAAAGATTTCGACCTGGTTACCAACGCTACACCCGAGCAAATCCAGGAAATCGGCGATTTTGCCAAGTCGACGTATAAGGACACCGCCCAGGCCTTTGGTGTCACCCGCGTCAAATTCCACTGGCGAGGGCGCGATTATGAGCTCGAAGTTGCCACCTTCCGCCGGGACGTCGACCCGCATCTTGGCCGCCGCGCGACGAAAGTGGAGTATGCCACGCTTGAGGAAGACGTCAAGCGCCGCGATTTTACCGTCAACGCCCTGGCGCTCAATCCCGCCACCAACGAAATCATCGACTACGTCGGCGGCATCGATGATCTGAAAGCGCGCAAAATCCGCTTTATCGGTAACCCCGAAAGCCGCATCAAGGAAGATCCGCTCCGCATCATGCGCGCCATCCGCTTTAAGAACCAGCTCGGCTTTATGTACGACGAACAAACAGCTGACGCGATCATGAAAGCTGTTGAGCACGGCGCGGTCGAAACAATCGCTACCGACCGCCTGCGCGACGAGCTGACGCGCCTGCTCGTCCACCCCACCCGACGCCGCGCGCTGATGGATTTGGACACCTTTGGCATCCTGGATCGAGTGTTGCCTGAGGTGACTGCTGGCAAAACAGTCATCCAGCAGCCGCAATACCACGCCGAAGGCACGGTTTGGAAGCACGAGCTGCTCATTCTCGACTACCTGCCCGAGCATCCCAGTCGCCGCCTGGCCTGGGCAGCACTTTTGCACGACATCGGTAAAGTCAAAACCGCCCATTCGTCAGACGGCAAGCCGGAACATCTGACGTTTAACGAGCATTACAGCGTTGGTGCCGAAATGGCGCGCGATATCCTGAAGCGCCTTAACTTCTCCAAGCGCGACATCGCCGACGTTACCTGGATGATCCACTACCACATGGCCATTGATGAACTGCCCAATATGCGGCCGAGCCGGCAGCGCCAAATGCTCGGCCATCCGGCGTTCGAAGACCTCTTGGAACTCCACCGCGCCGACGCCGCAGCCAGCTGGCGTCCCAACGAGCCGCACGGGCAGAAGCCGTTTAAGGAGATTGAACGCATTTGGCACCAATACCAGTCAACTCCGCCCGAACAGCGCCAGCCGTCGCTAAAGCGCGATCTCGGTATCGACGGCAACTGGCTCATCAAGTATTTCGGCGAGGAATTTAACTTAACTGGCCAGCTCATCGGCCGGGTGCTCAGCGAACTCGAAGAATTCTACCAAGACACCGGCGAGAAAAACCGCGAAGTCTACACCGAAAAAGCCAGAAAGTTATTAGAGCGACAATAGGGATAATGTTATCCAATTAGGTAGCTTGGGAACCGATAGCGCTGAGGTGGTTTCTAATAGGCATGAAGACCATGGCAGCGCTGGTTGGAGTAATAAACGCAAAAGGATCCCATGGGTTGTTGGGATTTAAGATGACTGATTCAGGGAGTCCTGTGTCAATGAGGCGGCCACTTGTGTCTCCCGTCAGGATATTTCTTAAGGCGTGTATATACGCTGGCAGCATTTTAGAGTAGCGATTTTCTGTAGTGCTCGGCAACTCGTTTTGCTCGCAGAAAGCGAACATGTTTTGTATTTCTTCAGGAGTTGGCAGGTGGTATGCGGCTCCCGCTGCTTGCAGTATTTGCGTGGCGTTGGGTGGTCGCTTGGAGTCAACATCGCAGGCTAGAATGCACGTGAATGCATTTTCGATCGCATTATTATTAATCCACCGCTCTAGTGATTCGAGTGCTAGGAGATCTTGGTTTGGTCCCCGGCCGCTTCGTGACAGTGCTTGTTCGCGGGCTGGTATAAGGCTATCACCGCCCATGTCTACAGCCATTATGCTGTCCATAGACACACCGCCGCGCTCGGCGTTTCGTTGGCGTATGATCGACATGGCGTATGCAATTTGGTCATCCAGCGATATGCCCGGGCTGCGCATTATGAGCAGAACGGGGCTATCGTCGTTTTCCTTTGCGGCAATATCTTCAAAGTAACGTCCACGTGGTCCGTTTTGTTCATTCGCGTCAGTTAGGTGTGTGTCTTCGCGAACGATGTATACGCCTCCGCCACAATCTTCAGCGTTTTTTGGTATTCTTGGCCGGCCAGTGTTATGATCGATGCCATCTCGGATTGATACCATGCCTAAGCACTCTTTTGCGGGACAGATGGCTTGTTTTAGCAAGGCACAGCCTACTATATCAGCGCCGCCGCCAAGCGCAACGTACACATAGCCCTTGCCAGGCAGTTCTGATGTAAGTTCAGGCATTTCACGTAAGCCGTCTAGTTGTATCGGTGGTTTTTCGATTTTTTTGGCGATGAGGCTGGTGCCTGCAGATTCTAATACAAGTTCGCCGCTAAGTAGCTCTTCGGGCGATACTGCTGCCATTTGTGCCAGTTGCCTGACGACAATGTCGTGAATGTTTCCATCGGCAAGTCCTCTGCTTCGTAGCTGTTGATAACGGATTGCTACTTGTGCAAAAACATATCCACCAATCAATGTTGCCTCGGCTATGGGATCTGGCGCTTGTTGTTTTTCGAGAACAGCTTTAAGGTTCTTGAATAATTTTGGCGCGTAATACGCAAGCGGGCTGGCTATGCCGGCATCTTCGCTTAGGCCAAAGAGTTGGACGAGCGCCTTGCTGGCATTCGGCCCAAAGAGGTCGGGATTGCGTATTGTGATATTTACGCGCTCTGCATCCTCTGGAGTATTGAGGCCAAGCATGCAGCATATGCGCGCAATAGTAACATCCTCTGGGGTGTTAAAGGGCAGCTCCAATCTTTCGGCACGTTTATTTAAGTATGACCGGTATATGTCCAATCCGGTTGCATTCGGTTCGGCACCTTTAATGGCATCGTGTAACATGCCGAAGTTGTTTACCAGGTTATCGTCAATTATTTTTGATCCGCGTCCACTTTCGTGTCCGCGCGCGCCAGCAAGATCAAACCAAAATTCGGCCATGATGTGACGGAAGAGTTCTAGATTTTTCTTGAGTTTGGCAAGCCCCTCTACGCTCCGCGCACTACTTTCCCCCTGTAGGATCTGCCCAAAGTTAAGGCGAAGCTTTAGTGCTTCAATGATGATGCTTTGATCTTCTTCGGGTAGTGCCGTGAATGAGCCTAGGCTTTCGGTGAATTTTTGGAGTTTCCCAGCGTCCAATTCTTTCAGCTGCCGTACATCACCTCGTCTTTCTAGGCAGATGAGCAATGCCTCATCATGGTCGGTTACTGGACGACCTTCGAGACGGGCTGCTATTTCCAGATAAAGCTTTGTTTTACCGAGGTCGTTCATGGCCAGATGAGTTTTTACCCTGTGTACCGCTTTCTCATCTGGCATCCACTCCGCTGTCCAGTTGTATTGTACGTCAAAACTTGCGCGGCTCAATTTTGACTTCTTTGGGTCTCGCTCTTCTCCTTCTCGTTCCCGGAGTTCTTCTGCAGTAAACGAATCGTAATCACGGGCTAGTGTACTATCTAATGCATTGAGTGCCGCCAGTGTCCTTGCCGGCTCAACAAGATCCATGTCGTTTGTTACTTCAGGAAAAATATGTCTGGCTGGATTGTTGCCAATAGATTTTGGTGAGACGGGAGTTATAGCGTCTGGGCTACACTCAGTGAGCAATTTTATGCAAGGATAAGTATTTACATAGCCTCGAGCACGCTCGAGAAGCTGGGCGTTAATTTCTCCCGGTTGATGCAGAAGTTCTGTTGCCTCGTTCACATCGATAGTATAGTGATATGTTCCATGTTTTGTCTATTAGTGGTGATTGCGGCTTTTCTAACGGTCTTCCTCATTAGTATTGACTATGATAGGAGTGTATGAACGAGAATAATCAAGATCAGTCAATATCGGTCGGACCTGTGTCTAATGACCAGCTGACGGTGAGTTTGCCGGCGAACTTGATTGCGCAGATTGATGCGGTTGTTGGGAGCGAGTTTACGGACCGCGATGATTTTATCCGCGCGGCAGTGCGCCACTACCTTGAGTATTTGCAGCATGTGCAGCGTACCACGAAGCCAACGGACATAGGGTGAGGAGCGTATGGCAAATAGTAATGATGATGACAGCCTGCATCCGTCGCCGGACGACGCGCTGGAACCCCCTGACGATATTTACAATCCTCGTATTGACGAGGAGCATTTGGAAGAAGATTACGACCCGCCGTTTACGCCCGCTAGTCCGCACGTAACCACGCCCAAACTGCCGCCCGACCATCCGGCGATTGACACAAATGTCGACCCCCACGAAGCCTACGATGAAGGCGACACCAGTGCCACTGATTACGATGCGCAGGAAGAACAAACCGACCCCGATGCGCTCTACCCGCCCGATCTCGAAACTGGCACGCTCGACGAAGACGAGGAGGAGGGGCATGGCTGACCTGCTTGCCGGCAGCCTGGAATCAGTCGGCTTTCCGCTCGCCATGGCGTTTGCTCCGGACGGCCGGGTGTTCTTAAGCGAGCGCGTTGGCCGGCTGTGGGAGATTAACGGCGATTCGTACCGGGTTGTGCACCACTTCTCTACTGTGCCGCTGCTTATCCATAACGAAACTGGCCTGCTTGGCATTGCGCTTGACCCAGATTTTACTGAAACAGATTACATTTATTGCTACTACACAACCGGCACGAATGCGAGTGACATGAAAAACCGTGTTGTCCGCTTGAAAGTAAGTAATCCAGTCGAAGAAGTATTGCTGGATAACATTCCAGCCGGACTCATCCACTGCGGCGGCATTCTGGCTTTTGGGCCGGACAAAACGCTCTACATCGGTGTGGGCGTGGATGACCAAGTTAAAGAACATGCCCAGGATACGGCTCGGCTGGATGGCAAGATTTTGCGCATCAACCGCGACGGCAGCATTCCGGCCGACAACCCCCTCCCTAGCTCGCCGGTGTATAGCTGGGGCCACCGCAATATCTTTGGCTTGAGCTTCCACCCAGAGACCGGCACCGGCTACATCTGCGACGTCGGGCCGAACAAGCAGGACGAAATTAACATTTTAGAAAAAGGCGCCAACTATGGCTGGCCGGTCGAGGTGGGTCCGACCGAAAACCAGAAAACGGTGAACCCGATGATAAGCTACGAACATGTCATCACACCCACGCAGTGCGTCGCCATTGATAATTACCTCTATTTTGGCAGCTACAACGAAGGCACGGTGCACCGGCTGACGCTCACCGGCGACCGCTACGACCAAGTTATTGACGACCGCATTGTCTACCGCTTTACATCATTCGGCATCGTCGGCGTATTCTGCAGCCCGGACAGGCAGTTTTACGCCGTTACGCCGCAGTATGTTATCAACATCACAAAAGACATTACCGCCGCAGTTTAGGTTATTTTTTAAGACCAAGCAGTTGAGCTGGCCCAATCACGTTATTGTAGGAGTTCAGTAATGATCCCCTTTTTGTTTACGGCGTCTTTTAGTGTTTCTATGGCCTCGTTCTTTGCCTCGTTGGCTCCTATTTTGTCGAAGTAGACAATCATGCCCAGACATTCATATAGAACATAGAAGCACATCACTTCACTTAAGTTTGCGGGGAGCGGTACGGATTTGCCGTACGCTTGCAAGAATGTCTCTTTTTGTTCTGGAAAACGCGTAAGTTCCCAGATGTAGAATTTAGCCAGGTCAAACAGCGGCCGCCCGCCGAATGCTATCCCGTAGTCAATGAGTATGACATCCCCGTTCTCCTTGATGAGAAAATTCTCGAGGTAAAAATCGTGGTGGACGAGCATGGGTTTGTCCTTTGTTTCTTCGTCCAGTACGTGTTTGGTTTCTTCTAGAGCCTGGATGAGTTTGGCAAAGAAAGGCTCGTCAAAGATGTGTCTTACTGTCTCGAGTTTTTTGTCGAGTTTCTCGAGGATCAGACCTTTCCAGGATTGGCCGGACGGCTCGAGGATGTTGCCAAACGTGTCGAGCTCGATGCTGTTGGTTATGCCGGCCGTTTCGCCGATGCTGCGGAATATTTCGCTAACGCTATGGTTTCCCTGTTTTGCGGCCCGACTTGCCGGTATCCCGTCAATGTATTCGAGGAGCAGGAAATTCTGGGGTTCGTGGTCGCTTACAAGCAGTCGCGGCGCATGAGCGCCCTTTTCTTGCAACATTCTCAGTGCAACCCACTCCCGTTTGATGGTTTCCGAGTCATGGACAAAGCTTTTGGCGATGAACTTTGTACATGGCGGCGCACTCTCTACGAGGAAGGTGTTGTACATCCTCCCGTCTGCCGACACGAATTGCTTGATGATTTTCGTGGCGGTTTTGTCAAGGAAGGGATATTCTTCCAAAAGAGTTTTTAGGGCGTTTTCGGGATTCATGATCGACTAGTACTGTAGCGTACAATGATAGGTGATGCAAGAAACGTTTAGCAACACTGGCTACAGAAGCAGTTACTCTTTAGTACTAAGCATTGGGATGTAATTTTCCCTCTGCTGTTTGTAGGCAAGAAGGGTGCGGCGACGTTTGATGCATTGTCCGACGAAGCGGTTGCTGATCTGCGGCAATGCGTAAGCCACATCATTGCTACTGTACGCAAGCAATACACTTTACTGCAGAATCTATTACGAGAAGCAGGCTAGACTACAGTACCGCTTGGCGGCGGTGTCGTGCGGTGTTTACGTGCGCTTTTACGAAAAGCTCGTCTGGATTTAGGTTGTGCCAGTGTTCGGGGATTTGGTTCCTAAAGTGTTTGCGCTTGTGGTCGTTGTCGAGCTCGTTGATGACAGCGAGGGTTATAAGAATAACGAGCGAAACTGCGTATACCGCTGCCGTGCCTACCCCGTTGTTGTCGTAGTGATGGGTTAGCGCGATAAACAGCAGGATGAGCGACGGGATGGCGACCAGGACATGCAACAAAGCCGGCAGATGCTGGTCCCGGTGTTCGAGATAGGTGTGTACATCCCGGCGTGCAACGCTGCGCCGGATGGTTTTGTAGCGGTCAAAGGCTGAATTGACCGCGATGCTGGCGAAGATCACATACGTAAACCCGACAAGCGGCAGGAGTACTTCAAGCAGCGATGTCTCGGTGTCTTTATCAAAGTAAAGTCCCCAGTCGTTCAATACAAATTTCCAAAAAAGCGTGATTGCTACACTGATGAGCGCCGGTATAACAATTACGCCCGCCACCCGGTAATTCCGATTTTTCTTTTCCGTCCCCCTTGCCATGTCAACTGTTCCCATTTTAAACAACCAAAAACACCGCGGCTGTTTTATAGGCTTGTGGTTATGTTTAATTATACTATCAGTTAACCGAAAAGTTATCCGTCGTCACCAAACTCCAAGCCAAACAAAAACGACTAGGATAAAACCTAGTCATTTTTGTCTGGCTGAGCGTCTAGGTCTAGTCCCTTTAACGGAATAAAATGCGACAAATGAGACACTAAAACAGGGTGTCTCATTATTTAATGATTTTCGCTAGCCGTTCCTTGCTTTCGTTAGATAAATCTGCTCTAGCAAGTTTTTCTGTGGTGAACTTCAAGATGTCGGGCATATAACTGGCCAAAACGTCCACGTTAACCAGCCAGTTCCTGGTGTTGTCAGCACTTTCTAGGGGTTTATAGGTTTGTCGTATCTTTGCGATAAACTCATCTACGTCTCTTGCTCCATTTCCCTTGAACGTAAATGTAATGGCTTGTTTGCCATCTTCAACTGAAGAAATATGAGCCAGCTTATTTCTGAAACCATTCCACACCCGCTGTATCACCTCGCGGTTATCGCTAGGTACGCCTAAGTCAATTCCGCTTTCGTGTAGACAAT
>CALKHY010000031.1 GCA_937988795.1 uncultured Candidatus Saccharibacteria bacterium | reverse complement strand
TGATGATGAGGCGGCCGGCGAATTGCTCGAAAGGTTGGGCGCAGAAGGTGCGCGTTTTATGACTACTACCGAAAAACTAGGCTTAGTTGTTCTTCTGCCAGAAGAAGTAGATATACTGGACATTGCACAGCTTTTGGATGAAATCATATCCGCCAAGCTTGATAAGCCCGTCTTCTTTGGTTTACGGTCTCTGTACAAGCAGTATTGCGCTGGTCGTAAGCCTACACGCGAAGATTACGAGGCCCAGTGGCGCCGCTGTCGAAAACAGCAGGACAATTTAAAGAGTATTGCCAAGGCTGTTGCCGACGAAACGATCCAGCGGCGAGCCGAAGCTCATAACGAGTTGCAAGCCATTCGACTCTTGGCTGAAGTCGCCAAAAAACACACCACGAGATACGTCATCGAACAGCCAACAGTTAATGCGCGGATTGTTTTGGGTCGCGAGGCTGCCATTTGGGCCGAAGTGGCGCGATTAAGGCGGGAATGGGGTGACTTGGTTGGTGCTGAATTATTCACGTCCAAGGCGGAGCAAAAAGCCCGCCCCACTAGCTGTCCGGCCGGCGGTTCGAGTGGCAGTTCTGAGCGGGCTTCATCTGGCAGCCCAAAAAGACTGGACAGCGAGAACGATGACGGAAGTGACAATAAATCGTCCGGCCTTTTTGATGGCAAAAATAAATCAAAAAAAGAAGAGAAAAGCCAAAAGACTGAATGGATGCGCTGCGTGCGCTGCCCGCTTTGTAAACGAGACGGTGTCGATGCCAAAATCGAGTATTATCCTACAAAAAAGATAATAACTTGCCAATCTTGCCGCGGCTTTAAGGAGTATCCTCGGTAAGAAGCCCAAAGGTGGTCTGCGTTAATTTCGCTTGACAAGCATAAGCGCGCTTGGTACCATGGACGTACTTTCTTGGCGGGCTTTGTAACCCGTAAGAGACAAAAATAGATTTAAAAACAAAGGTGAGGAAGAGCATTTGCTGACGTCTTTATTGTATTGGACGTTGGCTGTGCTCGAGGGAGCAATATGTCAGTAAAAGTCAGGGTGATTGTATCGCGCCCGGCGCGCATACCGGTGGTTGTGCGTCGACCGGCTTGGCGTGAATTTCTTGAATATTAACCACAAGCCGGCTGGGGTATGCGTTAGACCTCCGTCACCACAACGAGATGAGGTTTTGTCTTAGGCGGCTAGTTTAGACTCGACTCACTCTTCTTCTGTCGGCTCTTCTTGGCCTTGCGAAGCCCCTTGCTTGGCGGCAATAGCTTCGTCGATGAGCTTGCTGAATTCTTCCAGTGTACCGGCTGTAATCTTCTTGCCGTCCAGGAAGAACGTAGGCGTGGACATGGTTTCTTTTGTCTTCTTAAATTCAGCGATGTCGGCGTTAACGCGCGCGTTGGTTTCGGAACTGTCCATGTCCTCGCGGAACTTCTGCATGTCGAGCTGCAGCTGCGCGGCGTATTCGATGAAGGTAGGCTTGGCGTCACTGCTCTGCGCCCATGCGCGCTGGTTTTGGAAGAGCAGGTGGTACATCTCCCAGAATTTGCCCTGGTTTGCGGCAGCCTCGGCGGCGCGCGCAGCAGCCAGTGCGTTTTTGTGAATCTGGACGAGTGGCAGGTGGCGGAACTGGAAGGCTATTTTATCCTTGTACTTTTCTTTTACTTGCTCGATGAGGGGATAGAAGCTGCCGCATGCCGGACACTCAAAGTCGCCGTATTCTACAAGAGTTACACCAGTGGTGTTCTCGCCGGTGATGTGGTTGGTCGGCTGCACATTAGCGTTGCTCGTGCCGTCATCTTTCTTGTTTAATACTATAATCCCACCAAAAATAATGATGATAATGGCGATAATTGCCCAAAACGTTTTGCTCATAGTCTCATTATACATTGCTTTCAGGGCCTCGGCAGTGTGACTTGGCGCACCTTTGCCAGAAACCCCTTGTTAGTGTGTTGTTTTGAATTTGATGCTGCTTATGGCGTAAGATAGTAGTTATGGTAGTATTCTTAGGTTTTCTCCTGATTAGCGTCGGGCTGGTCGCGCTGGCGTTGCAGCGCTTCTACAGCTCGGTGCCGAAGAAAGAGTTAAAACGCCTGGCAGCGCGGGGCGACCATCTGGCAGAGGCGCTGTACCGGCCGGTGGCGTACGGCGAAAGCATGCGGCTGCTTTTGTGGACGGTGTTCTGTCTCGGATTGTCGGGCGGGTTATTGCTGATCGTATCCCAGCTGTCGCCGCTCGTGGCTTTTGTAGTGACTACTGCCGTTATCGCCTCTGCCATCCTGGTGCAATCGCTGCGCCTTACCATTAACAGTGCGCAGTTTGCCGTACGTGTCGCGCCTTCGATCACGTGGTTGCTTGGGTATTTGCACACGCCGTTCGATTTCATCGCCCGCATCATCAATCGTTTCCGCAACCACGCTGCGCACAGCGGCTTGTATGAAAAACAGGATTTACTGGATTTGCTCGAGCAGCAGGGCATGCAGCCTGATAACCGCATAGCCAAGAAAGACTTGGAGCTTCTGGCCCGCGCCGCTCATTTTGACGATCGAAAGGCTGCCGACATTGTCATGCCGATGTCCTGCCTGAAATTGGTAAGCATCGATGACCACATCGGCCCTGTGCTTTTGGATGAACTTCACGCCAGCCGCCAAAACAGTTTTTTGGTATACGAGGAGACGCCCGACCATGTGGTGGGCACGCTGTTCCTGCGCGATGCAGTAGCTGCGCGCGAAGGCGGCAAGGTGCGCAATCTTATGCATCCGCGCCTCTGTTTTGTACACGAGGACTTCACACTCCGGCAGGTACTGCAGGCCTTTGCCCGCACCGGCCAGTTTATGGTGGTGGTCGTGAATGCCTTTGAGGAGCCGGTCGGCGTGATCACACTCAACAGTCTGCTCGAAGAACTGATCGGCGAACAGCCAGAAGAGGACTTCGACGCCTTCGAAGACCGCAGCGCCGTCGCTGCCTTCAAACCTGCGCAGCCCGAGCCCGAACTGGTAACCGAGGAAGTGCCTGTTGAATCAGGCGAGGTGCCGGCTGTCGAGGACACCCCAGCAGAAAAGTAATCCATTCCAAACTTCGATCCTGATCTGTCACACCAGAACTTATCCAACTTTTTAATGCTATAGCATCAAAAGTTAGGATTTGTGATTAGGGCTTTCCCTTCTTTAGCCTCGCTTCGCTCAGGATTCATCCCTGCCACGGATATATCTGTCGGCGGATAAACCGCCAACAGATGTAATTTTTTACAAAATGAGGTAGAATAAACAGCGATGAGTAGAAACCAGACCAACTTGAATAACCGGGACGGCAGCTGCTGCTGAAGCTGGCAGCGGCTTGCGAGCGTCCCTATCCCAAGCTGGTCATCTGGTAAACAAGGACTATTCTGATGCGTATTCTCTCAAAAGACTTAAAAGAACACATTGGCGAACAAGTATTAATCCAGGGCTGGCTGCACAAAAAGCGGCTGCTCGGCGGCCTGACGTTCATTAACGTCCGCGACCGCGGCGGTATCGTACAGGTTGTCATAAAAGACAAGGATGAAGTCGAGAAGCTGCGCGGCATGCAGATTGGCACCGTGCTGGAAGTGACGGGCACCGTCAAGGACGAGCCGCGCGCGCCCGGCGGCGTGGAGCTGCACGACCCGACACTCACCGTCATGGTGCCTGTGACCGACGAGCCGCCGATTGAGATCGACAAGCCGCTTTCGCATAAGCCCGAGAATCTCGACACACTCTTTGACCACCGCGTCATTGGCTTGCGCAACCTGCAGGAGACTAAGATTTTTAAGATCAGGAGCGAACTCCTTCGCTACATCCGCGAGTTCCTCTACTCCAAAGACTTTACCGAAATCAACACGCCCAAACTCGTTGCCGGCGCAGCCGAAGGCGGGGCAGAGGTGTTTAAGCTCGACTACTTTGGCAAGCCTGCCACGCTGGCCCAAAGCCCGCAGCTGTACAAGCAGATCATGGTGGGCGTGTTCGAGCGCGTGTTCGAGATCGCGCCGGCATTCCGGGCGGAACTTTCCGCTACCACCCGCCACGTCTCGGAAGTTACGATGCTGGACGTCGAAATGGGCTTTATTAACGGCCACGACGACGTACTTAACCTGGTGCAGGAGCTGCTCTACACCGTGGTAACCCGTGTTTACGAAGAGCACGGTGAGGAACTTAAGAACCTCGGCGCACCGGAGCTCGTGCTCAAGCCCGAATTCCCGCGCTACACTATGAAGGAAATCCACGAGCTGTTCACCAAAGAGACTGGTAAAGACACGACCAACGAAATCGACCTCACGCCAGAAGAAGAAAAGTGGATTTGTGAATACGCCAAGAAGGTGCATGGCTGCGAGGCCGTCTTTGCCACTGGCCTGCCTAAGAGTAAGATGAAGTTCTACCACATGGCCAGCGAAGACGGCGAAACCGCTAAGTCGGCAGACCTCCTGTTCCGCGGCGTCGAGATGGCGACCGTTCCGCAGCGTGAACACCGTCACGACATCCTGGTCGAGCAGATCAAGGCTGCAGGCATCGACCCCGAAGACCCAGGCTTTAGCTACTTCCTCACTGCAATGAAACATGGTCTTCCACCCCACGGCGGCTTCGGCTTCGGCATTGACCGCCTCACCGAAAAGGTCATCGGCCTCGCCAACGTCAAAGAAGCCATCCTCTTCCCCCGCGACGTCAACCGCCTCGCCCCGTAGTCGGTATTTTATGTTGAGGCAACTTATGCTATCGTGCCCAAGTCAAGTTTAGAACATTGACTAAATATTATAATACTCATTATAATGAGGGCATGATTCGCGGCATGCAAAAACTAATCAAGATTGGCACTAGTAGCGGCATAACGATTCCAGCCAAAGATCTCAAGCGCGAGGGCGCCAGGCCAGGAGACGTACTAGAGTTCACGGCGCGTGTTGTCCGCAAGGGCAGTATTGACGACGAACAGGTCATCACCACTGCCAAGAAAATCCTCAAAGAGTACAAGCAGGATTTTAAGAATTTGTCGCAGCGATGATCTCCCTGACGCTTGAGCAGTTGTTGGCGCTGCATGTGTTGGTGATCCAGGAGACCGGCGGCTCACAGGGGATACGCGATTTGAGGAGGCTTGAGTCGGTAGTTGCCACACAAACCCAGAATGTGTTCGGCGAAGAGTTATACCCTGGTTTGCACGAAAAGGCCGCTGCTTTAATCCGCGGCATTGTCGCTGACCATCCGTTCGTTGACGGCAATAAGCGAACAGCAATGCTTGCCGGATTGACATTTCTGGAGATTAATGGAGTCAAGTTCAGAGCAAAACGGGGCGAAATCGAAGATTTCGCCGTCAAAATAGCAACCGACCACCTGGATGTGCCGGTTATTGCGGCGTGGCTGGAAAGTCGGTGCCAGAAAATTGATGCCTAGGGGCGTGTTCGAGAATGCTACCAGCAATCTCGTTAGCTACCCGAATTAATGTCTTGATTTGATATATATAAGCACGTATATTTAGTTGCGGTATGAGAAAGGCGGGCGTGCGATGAAAGTGTGCATTCGCGCGGCCGTTTTTTCTTATTCCCCCGAGCAATCGGGGGTATTTTTTTATGACCACATGCACGTTGGGAAAGGAGGGTTTGTGTATGGCTAACAATAACGCCAACAACCAAAACAACAACAATAACTAGTGGGAGAGCCCCGGACAGGGGCTCTTTTCTTAAAAAGCAAAAGAAAGGAGATTTCTATGACCAACAATTACATAGGCACCGAAGACATTAACGCATTCAGCGAGATTGTTAATAAAATGCGCGACTTTTGCCTGAAGAAAGGTTTTGTGGAGGTGAGCGCGCAAGATCGCCTGAGTATCCTGGCAGCCTGCGAGGATCCGGACACTGTGGCTTCCTACAAATATGCAGGGCAGCGATGGCCGCTGCCGCAAACCGGACAGATGTGGCTGGAGGATGAACTGCTCACCAAGCCACACCTTCCGGGCGGGTTTACTGTCACCACCAGCTACCGCGCCGAGCCAAACCCTATCCCCGGGCGGCACAAAATCATCTTCCCGATGTTCGAGTTTGAGCTGCCGGGCACTATCGATGACCTTCGCAAGTTCGAGACTGAGCTGCTCGAAAGCTTGGGCTTCGGCAAGAAGAAGGATTTCCATTACAAAAGATACGACGAGCTGAAAGAGTACTACAAAACCGACGAATTAACCCATAAGCACGAGGCGGCAATGGCCAAGGACTTCGGCCCGGTCGTATTTTGCGAAGAATTCCCGAGCAGCACCTCGCCTTTCTGGAACATGAAACGGAAGAACGGCAGGGCTTACGCGCACAAGATCGACGTCATTATACACGGGCACGAAACCATCGGCAGTGCCGAGCGCAGCACCAGCCCCGAAGAAATGCGTGAGGAGTTCCATACCATCAGCGGCGGCGAGTATGCCAAGAAACTCTTTAAGCTCTTTGGCCAAAAACGGGTGCTCCGCGAGCTCGAAGACTTCCTCTCACTCAACTTCTTCCCCCGGGCCGGCGGCGGTATCGGTATCACCCGAATGATTAATGCTGTTAAAAACAGGCGGAGTTAGCGGCAGTACGTTAAAAATTTAACAGTTGTCGCCCCACTTTCCAGCCTATATTAGGTTAGACAAACCCTAGAGACGGAGGCAGGAATATGGGCAGACACGAAATACCACGGGAGGCAATTGAAGCCAGGTTGGTCAGTCCCGACCCGACAATCGAAACAGCGCAACCAGCCGCAAGCGCGCCAGTTATACCGGTGGTAGGACGCGGTGCCTTCGAGCCACGACGGTACCTGCGGCCGGCGCATGAAACAACGAGCACACCCATTAATCAGCTGGGAACATTGAGTCGGCTGCGGGTGGCCCCATACATCAGGTTCCAAACGTTGGCCAAACAGGAGTCCTCCGATATTTCGTAATGCTGGTTTGTTTAGGTGACGACAGGTTTATTGTCTAATGAGTACCAGACATACCAGCAGGCAACGGATTCATACGGGTGCCAGTTGTTTTTCTGGGCAATGCGCCGGATTGTAGCAGCGTCCGGTAGCTTCTTCAGCCCATAGAGTTTTTGGATACCATTTCTGATACCTAAGTCGCCATGCGCCAGCACATCCGGCCGGCCCATGCAGAACATCATAAACATGTGCGCAGTCCACTCGCCAATGCCCTTCACTGCTGTGAGTTCGGCAACAATCTCGTCATTGGAGAGCGCGTCCAGATGATCAAACTGTACCGCGCCATCGATGACGTGCTGCGCCAGATCCCGGATGTACATTGCCTTGTTTCGTGACAGCCCAACGGATCGGTATGTTTCGATGTCTTTGCTTAATATTTGCTCGGGCGAAGGAAAGTTGTCGCCAAACAGCGCGACAAATTTTTTGAGGATGGCAGCCGCAGCCCTGACGCTTAGCTGCTGGCTGATAATGCTCTCTACCAATTCCTGATAGTAGTTGCGATGCGGTCGCATGGTGCATGGACCTGCGCGCTTGATAATCGGCGCCAGCACGGGGTCGTGCTCGGCAAGGTGTCTTGCTGCTATGCCGGCTAACTCGTCATTCATTTCTGACCATCATAACACCTGAAACTTGTTAATAAACAGTAAGAATGACAAGAATAGCTGATGATCTGGTCAAGATAACGGATAATTACAATCCCGGCCGCAGTCATTACGGCTACGGCGCAGGCGCGGTCTATAGTAGCGTTGTTAGTTATATATTGTAGGCGCATCAATCCGAACGTATACTAGCAACCATATGGAATGGCTGGTCTTAGTGACCTTCTTGGTCAGCGTGGGTTCGAGTACGCTGTCTGGCATGAGCGGCGGGGGCGGCGGGTTTATTACGGTGCCGTACTTTCTGCTGGTGGTCGGACTGCCGCCGGCCAATGCACTTGCCACTGCCAAGATGGGTGGTATCGGCACTTCGTTTGGTGCCATCACAGCCCTAAAGGGCAAGGGACTTGTGCACAAGGGGTTAGTGTACAAGTTCATGGCCATTACCGTAGTCTGTTCGCTGATTGCGGCGTGGCTTATTCCGCGACTCGATCCGGGTTTGTTTCGGCGGATAATCGGCATTTTTCTGTTGCTGCTCGTGCCGACGCTTTTCATCAACAAAAAGGCGTTTCATCCAGGTGCACGCTCCAAGCGGTGGATTGGTTGGGGGTTTGTACTATACACCATCTTTAGTTTCCTGCAAACAGTGATTGA
>CALKHY010000030.1 GCA_937988795.1 uncultured Candidatus Saccharibacteria bacterium | reverse complement strand
CATATTCTGCGCGTCTAATTAGTACTATCAATTTCTACTAAAGTAGATCTATCTTAGCGCAAGAGATGCCAACGGTCTAATTAGTACTATCAATTTCTACTAAAGTAGATATTTGCCCGATCATATCGGTATAATAACAAGAAAAACATGCTACTCAATAAGCGGGTTATTATGTCAAATAAGCGGCATGTGGTATAGTGGGCGTATGAAAAAATCAATTAATAAATCATCAGATTGGTTTAGCCGGATATTGTTGTTTACTGTTGCGTTGTCTATAATTGCAGCTTTAGGAGCATTCACATATTCGACTATTAACAAGCAAATAATTTTAAACAGGCAGGAACGCGAAAGACTTGAAAAAATAGAGGCCGAAAAAGCAGCAAAAGAGAACGCCAAAAAAGATCAAGAACGAAAAGAAGCACTTGTTGATTGTGAGTATAGATTAGGCGTCATTGTGCCAGAAGAAGAGACACAGATAACTGGTGATCTATACAAAGATCTTAAAGCCTCGTTAGAGGCAAAAAGAATTGCCGATGAACAAACACAACAACGTCGAGAGATGATGAAGGATCAAATAGATGCTTGCATGACCGAGAAAGGTTATTAATCTCTTGACAACCTCAACTCCCTACGCGCACGCTCCCTAGAACGGCGAACAGCGTCCTCTACAAGCTTCTGTTTAGCTTCCGGCGTTATAGAGTCGTCTAATTAGTACTATCAATTTCTACTAAAGTAGATCAATCTTCTTAAAATCGGCGTGTTTGACGTCTAATTAGTACCATCAATTTCCACTGGAGGGGCACTACCTTGACACGCCCAGCAAAAACAGATACTTTAAAGATGACGGGAGGCGCCACCCGATATGGTTCGGGCCAGGGGCCTCTCTCGTTTTTTATACAGCGTTCGACCGAATTCGACCCCCCAATAGCGAAAAATTAAACAATTAGCAAGCATGACAGCGGGACAATGATACTTTTTTATTCTTAGATTAACGAAAAAATGTTGAAATGGTGGGCGGGGTAGTGCTAAAATTGTAGTAAAGAGGTACCTCTCCCGATATGGTTCGGGGCAAGAGGGCCTCTTTTTTAGGTGGTCGATTTGTATAATTACAGCCCCCGCATGCCATTCTATTGCTTGCGGGGGTTTGTTTTTGGCGAACTGGACTCTCGCCTGTTAGACAATGACCCCTTAACCTCGCCGCTCTTGGGCAATCTCAACCTATAGAATTCCTCGTAGCTTTTAACTACCTCGGGTATGGCTTTGCCGGCGTCAGTCAAAATATAAATAAAGTTGTTGATATCATACGTATACCACTCTTCGCGGGTCAGGAAATACGGCGGTTCTGCTGGCAAGAAACATCTCATTCCATATCTCTCACCAATACAGATTACCGCGACAGTGCAGCACCGGGCAACATAGTAGCCGATCTAACACCAGTATGGGTCTGGCGGGACTTTGTTGCCGGCGAGGCGGGCACAGTGCTAACGATAGCGTTTTTAGATTCGAGCTCTTCATACAGATCATCAATGCGCTTCCAGGCGAGACGGACAGACTCAGGATCCCGCTCCTGTATTTTGGCCACTCTGCCCATAATCCAGAGGGTTGGCAACCCAACCACTAATAACGCCCAAAACTCACCAAACGCAGGGATGAGCAACAAAGCCGCACCACTTATGGGTATATAGCACGGCCAGAGGCGCACGTCGCTATAGCCGCCATGTTGAGGGTCTAGCTGGTTTGTATTTTTGCATATTACCATAATGCTTACACAATACCACATTAACCATTGCACATTCACTTTGGCACGCTGGGACTCGAGCATTGAGGCTGCATCTAAATAGTTAACAAAAAACTTCTGGAATTCACTTCCAGAAGTTTTTCTCCTTTGAAGGAAAAGAGCAGTTCGCGAAGCGAACGATGAGAAAAACCTTAGGTTTTTCTCATAACAAAAAATCCGGCGAGAGGGGGTGGGCACCGCTCGCCGGATTTTCGGGGACAATCTGAGGGATTATCCCCAACACCCTTCAACCCACCCCAGCGTAAGCGTCGAAACTAAAACTCCAAAAAAGTTTCGCGCCCCCCGAACACGGGGGTCCTTCTCGGACTCGCTGGCCCACATAGGGCCTCCCGTCAAGCGGGAGGGTTGCCTGTTACGGCAGTTAAAGGGGTTAGTTTGTTTTAGAACGCATGTCTGCCGGTATAAATATCGCCAGGCAAGCGCCAAAGAGAAAGTGGAGGGTAACAACTTTTCTTATGGCACGTTCTAAAACAATCTAACATATGAGACGAAAAATTAAGAAATCCTTAATATTTCGTCGTTAGAATGGGGGATATAAGGTGCGTAATCACCGCGTCGGATGATTACAGGACATGAGTATAGCATTATGAACTATTTATGTCAATACTTTTTGCATGATTTTGTATGAAAATCCATAAAATTACACTATCTACCTCTGATGTTCCTGAAAAATTAAGGAACATTCCGTCGCCCCCAAAACAACTATTTGTGCTGGGAAATGATGTTAATGAGCTACTAAAAAGGCCCTGTGTAACGATTATCGGAAGCCGCAAAGTATCGGCGTACGGCAGGGTAGTCACAACTAGTTTGGCAGGAGAATTGGCAAGAGCCGGTATTGTTATTATAAGTGGTCTGGCGCTCGGCGTCGACAGTTTGGCGCACAAAGCAGCGCTGGACGCCGGCGGGCCGACGATTGCGGTGCTGCCAACTGGCCTGGACAGGATATATCCGGCAACTCATCAAGACCTGGCTCGCCAGATTGTAGAGAAGGGCGGGGCACTGGTGACAGAGTATCCGGAAGGGACGACCGTCTATAAAACCAACTTTATTGCGCGCAATCGTATCGCCTCGGGCTTGGGCGACGCACTCCTCATAACAGAGGCGGCAGAGAAGAGCGGTACACTACACACCGCTAATTTTGCCCTGGAGCAGGGGAGGCCGGTACTGGCCGTGCCCGGGAACATCACGAGCCCCAACAGCGTGGGCACGAACAACCTTATCAAAAGCG
The DNA here is from genome assembly GCA_937988795.1 of uncultured Candidatus Saccharibacteria bacterium. Classification (GTDB taxonomy): domain Bacteria; phylum Patescibacteriota; class Saccharimonadia; order Saccharimonadales; family UBA4665; genus PMNU01. The sequence continues at coordinate 1,749 of CALKHY010000030.1, read as the reverse complement.
GTGCCACGCCAGTTACCAGTGTTGACGATGTATTTTACGTGCTCGGCATTAAACCGGAGAAAGCCAAGAAAGAGGCGCCAAAAAGCAGCGACCCCAACGAGCAAATCCTGCTCGATCTCTTATATGCCGGCATCGATGATGGTGCAGAGCTGCTAGAAAAGAGCGCGCTGGATCTGCGCATCTTCAACCAAACCCTCACCATGCTCGAAATCCGCGGCCTCATCCGCCCCTTAGGCAACAACCGCTGGACACTAAACCATCCGGATTAGCTCAAAGCACTAGCTTTCGGGGAGATTCTGGATGTCGTGAAGCGTATTAAGCCAGCTGTTATCAACTTCCAAGCTTGGACCGAGAACTACCCCGCCAGCAGAGGGGAAATTCGGCCGTGGCGGCTGCCGATCGGCATCACCAACCGCATCTGCCTCATATGTTTCTCGCAACCAGTTCAAGAGATCCTTCTGATCTGCTTCTTTTTTCAGTAGAAAAGCGGCTACGGCCTCGGGGGCGACACGAGACGGCTCCTCTCCATCTGTTACTGCCGCCACTACTATCTCTAAGTTGATTATCCCTCGCAAGTGCTGGCCCAGTGCAAGCCGCCTTTCCTGCGCCTCCCGGATTCGCCGCGCCTCTTGTGTGGCGTACGTATTAACATCTCCCCCTGCCAGCCGTTGTGCAGCCTGCCGCACCTGTTCTGCCGCAGTAGGGCGATCATCAAAATAACTACGACCGCGGTTGTACCTAGACATAGCCATCCCTGCTGACCTATATCCTTTTCTTCGCATTCGGCAACGGAAAAGAAAAACCGCCCCTCCTGTTTTAGGTAGCGGCTGCCTTTTCCGGCGTCTTGCCTTACGTTAATTTATCGAGTAATGTGACAAATGTCACAAACATATTCCGTTTTACACCCGTATCATCTTTTCGTCAAGTGGCTTCCGATAAGTTCTGGATTTCCTTGCATTTTTGCGCAGCCTTGCGTAATATGTGCGATTACGTGTACAGTGACGAAATAAGCATAAGCTAAAACCAATGAGCAAAAACCCAGGCAAAAACTTAGTAATAGTAGAGAGTCCAGCCAAAGCCAAAACGATCGGGAAGTTCCTCGGAAAGGACTTCGTGGTCAAGAGCAGCTTTGGCCATATTCGCGATTTGCCGAAAAAGGGCCTTAATATAGATATTGCCAACGGCTTTGAACCGACGTACGAAATCAGCCCGGACAAAAAACAGGTTGTTGCCGAGCTCCGCGAAGCCGCCAAGGGCGCCGAAGTCTGGCTGGCAAGCGATGAAGACCGCGAAGGAGAGGCGATCGCTTGGCATCTGGCCACGGCACTCAAGCTTGACCCAGCCAAGACCAAACGCATTGTCTTCCACGAAATCACCAAACAGGCGATCGAACACGCCGTTGCCAACCCGCGCACCGTCGATCTTAATCTGGTGAATGCTCAGCAGGCGCGGCGCGTCCTCGACCGGCTGGTAGGATACGAATTAAGCCCGGTACTTTGGAAAAAAGTGCGAGCAGGTTTAAGCGCCGGCCGTGTGCAGTCTGTAGCCGTCCGCCTGATTGTCGAACGCGAGCGCGAGATTAAAGAGCACCAGGCCGAAAGCTCCTACAAAATTTCCGCCATCTTTACCGTCGACGGCCATGAACTCAAGGCTGATCTGGCCGACAAAATCCCGCTCAAAGATGACGCGCGCAAATTCCTGGAAAACTGCGTATCCGCAACATTCACTGTCGAAAACAAGATCGGAAGA
>CALKHY010000029.1 GCA_937988795.1 uncultured Candidatus Saccharibacteria bacterium | reverse complement strand
GATTATTCTGAACGGCCCCGACATTACCGACATGCCGCCGGACCAGCGGGCCAAACTCGGCCTGTTCCTCGGCTTCCAGTATCCGGTTGAGGTGGCTGGCGTGAACTTTGCCAACTTCCTCCGCATGTGCGTGAATGAGCAGAAGGCCGAGGGCGAAAAGAAAGTCTCGCCCATTGCCTTCCGCAACCAGCTGGCTGAACAGGCCAAGAAACTTGGCTTTTCGGACGAGCTGGCTAAGCGCTCGCTCAACCAGGACTTCTCGGGCGGCGAGAAAAAGAAAGCCGAAATCCTACAGCTTGCCATGCTCAAGCCCCAGTTCGCCATCCTGGACGAGCCGGACTCTGGCCTCGACGTCGACGCGCTGCGCTACATTGCAAATGCCTTAAACAGCCTGGAACACCCCATGGGCCTGTTGCTCATTACCCACTACCAGCGCATTCTGGCGTATGTAAAGCCCGATTTCGTGCATGTGGTAAAAGGCGGCAAGATTGTGGCCTCGGGTGGGCCGGAACTTGCCGAGAAGGTCGAGCAGTCAGGCTATGAGAATCTAGCCTAAGAGGCGAGGCGTATGAGCAGCGACGCGCGATCTATCAGAGCCAGTTACCCGTTGGGCTTTCATAAGCCGGACAAAAGTGTGTTCCGCACGCCCAAAGGCATTAGCCGCGAAGTAGTCGAGGCTATTTCGTACTACAAAAACGAGCCGGAGTGGATGCGGCGCTTCCGCCTGCAGGCACTCATGATGTTCGAGCAAAAGATGATGCCGACGTGGGGCGCGGACCTCTCGGGCATCAACTTTGACGACATCTATTATTACGTGAGCCCTGCGGACCGGAAATTCCGCACCTGGGACGAAGTGCCGGAGGAGATTAAGGATACCTACGAAAAGATCGGCATTCCCGAAGCCGAGCGTGCCTATTTGGCCGGCGTCGGCGCACAGTACGATTCAGAAGTTGTTTACCATAGCCTAAAGCGGCAGTGGGAAGAACAAGGCGTTATTTTTGTCGACACCGACACCGCCGTGCAGAAATATCCGGACCTGGTGCGCGAATACTTCGGTACAGTCATCCCTATTTCCGACAACAAGTTTGCGGCGCTCAACTCCGCAGTTTGGAGCGGCGGCAGCTTCGTGTACGTGCCAAAGGGCGTGCACGTGGAGATACCGCTGCAAGCCTACTTCCGCATCAATGCTGCCAATATGGGCCAGTTTGAGCGCACATTAATCATCGCCGACGAGGGTAGCTACGTGCACTACGTCGAAGGCTGCACCGCGCCGATTTACACCACCGATTCGCTGCATGCCGCAGTGGTCGAAATCGTGGTCAAGAAGGGCGCGCGTGTGCGCTACACCACCATGCAGAACTGGTCCAGCAACGTCTACAACCTGGTGACAAAACGCATGCTGATCGAAGAAGACGGCTTTGGCGAGTGGATCGACGGCAACCTGGGGTCCAAAGTAACCATGAAGTATCCGTCGGTTATCCTGAGCGGCCGCGGCGCCAAGGGCGAAATCCTCTCCCTGGCGTTTGCTGGCAAGGGCCAGCACCAGGACGCCGGCGGCAAGGCTATCCACCTGGCGCCCGACACCACCAGCACCATTACCTCAAAATCGGTTAGCCTGCAGGGCGGCCGCTCCAGCTACCGCGGCATGGTCAAGATCATCAACGGCGCAAAAGGCAGCAAGTCGTTCGTGCGCTGCGACGCGCTTTTGCTTGACGAAATTTCGCGCTCAGATACCTACCCAACCAACATCGTCAACGAACAGGATGTGACCTTGGGGCACGAGGCGTCGGTCAGCAAAGTCGGCGAGCAGCAGCTGTTTTACCTGATGAGCCGCGGCCTGTCCGAGGCACAGGCGACGTCGTTGATCGTCAACGGCTTTATCGAGCCGATCGTCAAGGAGCTGCCGCTCGAGTACGCGGCCGAACTCAACCAGCTGATTAACCTCTCTATGGAAGGTGCCATCGGATGAGCCAGCAGATTGTTGTCAAGTGCGACGAGGAACGGTTTATTCCCTTGCTCTGGACCGGCAAGGAGGCGGAACTGGGCTATGAGATCGTACTGGCCGAGCCTGGCGCAAGCATAACCTTCCGCGGCCTGCTCATCGGCCGCAGCGACCAAAACCTGGCGCTCGACATCAAAGTGCGGCACGAAGCGCCAAACACCACCAGCGACGTGGTGGTCAAAGCAGCGTTAAGCGACATGGCCAAAACCGACATCACGTGTCTGACCACGGTTGTACCGGGCGCCAAGGGCGCAAACGCCTGGCTGGCCGCGCACATTTTGCTTTTGTCCAACAAAGCCAAGGGTCTGGCTATCCCAAGCCTTGAGATCCTGGAAAACGACATCAAAGCCGGTCACGCCACCACTGTCGGCCAGCCGAGCGAGCTGGAACTGTTCTATATGATGAGCCGCGGCCTCTCCCGCGAGGTGGCCAAGCAACTTTTGGTGCAAGGGTTCCTTGAGGATATCATCAGCACCTTCCCGCCTGCGCTGGCCCGGCGGGCAGCCAAGGAGCTGGCGCTATGAGCCGCTGGAAAGCTGATTTCCCGATTTTCACGCACAACCCCAAGCTCGTATACCTGGACAGCGCTGCGACCAGCCAAAAGCCGCAAGCGGTTATTGATGCAGTGACGCGTTTTTATACTGAATCGAACGCCAATGTCCACCGCGGCATGTACGACCTAAGCGAGCGCGCAACCGAACAGTTCGAGGCGGTACGTGCCCGCGTGGCTGACTTTATCGGCGCGGAAAGCCCGGATGAGGTTATCTTTACCAGCGGTACCACCGAGGCAATCAACCTGGTTGCCGGCGGCTGGGCTAAAAAGTTTCTAAAACGCGGCGATATTATCGTTGTCTCCCAGATGGAGCACCACTCCAACCTGCTTCCGTGGCAGCAACTGCAAGATCTGGGCGTGGAACTATTTTTCCTGCCATTGACCGAAGATTACCGCCTGGACTACCAGGTTACCGACCGCTTGGACATGAGCCGCGTGAAGCTCATCGCGCTCACGCACGCCTCGAACGTGCTTGGTACCGTTAACCCGATTACTGACATTGCCAAGTACTTTAGGGAGCATGGCGCCGACGCAAAATTGTTGGTCGACGCTGCGCAGTCCGCGCCGCATTTGCTGGACAACGTCCGGAGCTTAGGTGCCGACTTTTTGGCATTTTCGTCGCATAAACTGCTTGGCCCTTCTGGCGTCGGCGTGTTGTATGCCCGAAAAGAACTGCTTGAGGCGATGGATCCGGCAGTGTTCGGTAGCCACATGGTCGCCCGCGTGGATCAGATGGGCGCTACATGGGCGGATGTGCCCGCCAAATTCGAGCCTGGCACGCGCAATTTAGAGGGCGTCATCGGCCTGGGTACGGCGCTGGAATATATCACCTCAATTGGCAAGGACGCGTTGCGCCAGCATGAGGAAACGCTTATCAAGGCCGCACTTGACGCCTTTGCAAACATGCCGGATATCCAGCTGTTTGGACCTAAGACCAAAGAAAACCGGCTCGGCATTTTTTCGTTCAACATCCCGGGCGTCCATCCCCACGACGTGGCGGATATCCTAAATCGCTATGGCATTGCAGTGCGCGCCGGCCACCACTGCGCCCAGCCGCTCATGCAGCAGCTTGGCGTCCCTGGCACGGTCCGCGCGTCGCTGTATTTGTACAACACCACCGCGGACATTGAAGCGCTGGTTGAAGGTATAGCAAGTGTTAAGCGAACGCTGGGGTTGGCATGATGGAGATGCAAGAAGATCCCTTGTACCGCGAAATCATTATCGAAAACTGGCGGAACCCGGCCAACCGCGGGGTTGTTGAAAGCCCCGATTTTGACGTGGAGCGCGACAACCCCTTCTGCGGCGACCGCATTAGAATGACTGGCAAGATTAAAGATGGCCGCCTGACTGACATCGCTTTTAGCGGCCAAGGCTGCGCGGTCTCCACTGCCGCGGCGTCGCTGCTCACCGAAGAAATCAAAGGCCGCGAGATTAAGGATATCCAAAATCTCACCGAACAAGACGCACTGAGCTTGCTCGGTGTACAACTCACGCCAAACCGCACCAAATGCGCCCTGCTCGCCTACCGCACACTTAAAGACGCACTCAAACAAGCCAATTAAAGGAAGATTTCGATTGCTTTAGAGTCAACCGGCCGGTATTCGCAGTTCGCCGTAGCGAGTTTGTGTTCCAGTGCCTTTAGGTCTGTGCCTTCGGTTTCGAAACCAATCAGGATGCTGCCGGTGTCGCCGCCCATGCCGCGGTAGTGGAATAGACTGATGTTCCACTGGTTGCCCATGTGCTGCAAAAAGTCGCCCAGCGCACCCGGCCGTTCTGGGAAGTTGACGCGGTATATCCGCTCGCCGCGCGTCTCTGTGCCTATGCCGCCCACCATGTGGCGGACGTGCTCTTTGGCAACGTCATCGTCAGACAGGTCGGTGTGCTGGTAGCCTTGCTCCTGCATCTTGCGCATAAACGCGGCTTTTTCGGCAGCGTCGTTCATGCTGATGCCGACAAAGATATGGGCTTTGTCGCGGTGCTGCAGGCGGTAGGCAAACTGTGTGATGTTGTGGCCGTTGACGATGTCGCGGCAAAAGGCGTGCAGCGCGCCTGGCCGCTCGGGCAGCGTAATGGCAAACAGTGCTTCCTTGCCGCTGCCAAGCAGCGTGCGCTCAGCCACGAACTGGAGCCGCTCGAAGGTGATGTTGGCGCCGGAGCAGACGGCGACCGCCTTTGCTCCTTTCAGCTTGCCGGCGGCAGCGTACTTTGTAATGCCAGCAACGCCCAGCGCGCCGGCTGGCTCGACAATGCCGCGCATGGCTTCGAAGATTGCTTTAATGGCGGCGCAGATTTCGTCGGTATTTACAGTGATGGTGTCGTCTACAAATTCGCGGCACAGTTTAAAGGTGTGCTCACCCATCTGCTTGACTGCTACGCCGTCGGCAAAGATGCCAACGTGCGGCAATACCACGCGCTTACCAGCTGCCAGCGAGGCTTGCAGTACGTTGCTGTCCTCTGGCTCCACGCCAATGATTTTGACCAGATCGGAAGAGCGTCGTGTAGGG
>CALKHY010000028.1 GCA_937988795.1 uncultured Candidatus Saccharibacteria bacterium | reverse complement strand
GCCAGCAGCGGGGCGATTGTCAGGATGACTTTGGGATTCAGTTTGCCAATATTGCGCGAGAGTATCACGGCAACCGTCACAATTGTGAGTGTGAAGGGCAGGTTGGCAATGCCCGTCTTGGTGGGCGAAAAGCCCATGACCTGCTGCATGTAGATCGACAGATAGAAGAACATGCCGAACATTGCCGCTGGCATAAATAGCTGGAGCAGTATGACGCCGGTTGTGTTGCGGCGCTTGAAGATGTCCAGGCGTACCAGCGGCTGCTTAACCTTGCGTTCATTAATGATAAACGCGGCGATGAGGGCTGCAGACAGGCCGAGTATGCCGAGCACGAGGCCGTCATTCCAGCCACGGCTGGGTGCTTCGCTTAACGCATAGACTAAACCCATGACGCCACCGGTGATAGTAATTGCACCGGCAACATCAACACGCTGCTTCTTGGCAGGAGTGCTTTTTGGCACAAAACGCATCGCCAGGAACAGCACTAAGAGGGCGATCGGCACGTTAATAAAGAACGTCCAGCGCCAGTTGATGTACTGGGTGAGCGTGCCGCCCAGGATTAGGCCAACTGCGCCACCGCCGCCTGCGATCATGCTCCACACTCCCAGTGCCTTGTTGCGTTCCGGCCCTTCCTTAAAGATAGTCAGCACAAGCGACAGAGCCGCAGGAGCCAGCAATGCGCCGCCGAGACCCTGCATAGCGCGGAACACGATCATCTGGCCCAGGTTTTGCGACAAACCGCCCAAAAGCGAGGCAATGGCAAATAGTGCCACGCCCGCCAGGAACAATTTGCGCCGCCCGAACAGGTCGGCCAGCCGGCCGCCCAGCAGCAAGAAGCCGCCAAAGAGCAGCGCGTACGCGGTCACAACCCACTGCAGCTGCGCCTCACTCGTAACGTTGAGCGTCCGCTGAATGGCGGGCAGGGCAACGTTTACAATCGTGGCGTCGAGCACCACCATAAACTGTGCTGCCGCCAGCACAGCAAGTGCCAAACCTTTGTGTTTCACTTTTTCTATCACAAAGTCCTCCGTTTTTTAGATTTTGCTAAAGGCAATACCAGACTAGTATAGCGAAATACTTGAGGTTGTCAATTATTTAGATTACGTAGTAAAATGCGAGCATGCAAGTGTCGCCGAGGCAAATCAGTGACGATTTGATGCTACTCCTCAAGCACATCAAGTCGGGCGCGGAGCAGCTGGCTGAAAAATACGGATTGACGCACGTGCAACTGTACGTACTGCGCGCCATCGACCGCGGAGATATGACCATGCGCCAGGTTGCCAGCCAGTTGCACTGCGATGCATCGAATGTCACCGGGCTGATCGACCGGCTGGTAGCGCTCGGTTTGGTGGAACGGCACGAAAGCGAGGAAGATCGCCGGGCCAAAAAATTGAACCTTACTGCTAAAGGCCGGGAGCTCCTCGAGCTGGCCAGTGATGAACTGCCCAGTGTGTTGGGCTGCGACAGGTTGAGTCCGAGCGAACGCGCAGCGCTGCACGAGCTGATTAGCCGATTGGTCGTTGCTGATTAGCAGCTAGCCATAGTAGCATGAAAATATATGCGATTTTTGCGGATGGCTTGGCTGCCTGCAGTAGTGTTTTTGACCGGCGCGTGCGTGCTTATCCTTGAGATAGTAGCAACGCGCGTGTTGGCGCCGTACTTCGGGAACACCATATATAGCGTATCCAGTGTGATAAGCGTAGTGCTGGCGGCACTCAGCGTCGGGTACTGGTTCGGCGGGCGCCTCGCCGACCGTTTTCCGAGCAGGACGTTATTCTTTGGGATCATTGCTTTGAGTGGCCTTTTGGTGCTCTTTATGCAGTTCGCCCAAGTGCTGCTTCTTGGCGAGTTTGGCTATAAGTTGCCGCTGGCGTCCGGCCCGCTGATTATGTCGGTCGTGCTGTTTTTCGTGCCCAGTTTCGTACTTGGCACACTGTCTCCGTTTGCCGTGACACTGCTCCAAAAAGAATCCAAAGGGCAGGGCGTGGGCACTACGGCCGGGCAGATTTTCTTCTTTTCCACGCTCGGGAGCATTGCCGGCAGCCTGTCGGCTGGTTTTGTGCTGATTCCGCACTTTGGCGTGTCGGCGATTTTGGTCGGCGTTGGCCTGGTGCTGTTTTTGCTCGGCATGCTGCCGGTTGTGTACTTTGGCATTGAAAAGAAATTTACAGTTGCGGTTACAGTGCTGGCCGCCGGCCTCCTACTGGTTGCTGCGTCCAGCTCGCCAGTTGCGGAGAATGAGGTGTATGCGCGCGACGGCGTGTATGAGCGCATTGTCATCACTGACGGGACGTACCGCGGCCGGCCGGCGCGTTTTCTGAGGCAAGACACCAGCAGCTCGGCCGCCATGTATCTGGATTCGGACGAGCTAGTATACGACTACACAAAATTTTACGCGCTGCACAACGTGTTCGTGCCCGAGGTGAAGCGCGCGCTGGCCATCGGCGGAGGCGCATACTCCATCCCCAAGGCACTGCTCATAGAGCTTTCTGACGTGCAGGTTGACGTGTCTGAAATCGAGCCTTCGCTCGTAGAACTCAGCAAAACCTATTTTCGGTTACCCGATGATCCACGTCTGACGCACTACATTAAAGACGGTCGCCGTATGCTGCGCGATGCGCCATATCAGTACGACCTTATTTTTAGCGACGTCTACCAGTCGATGTATTCGATTCCAGCACACTTTACGACCAAAGAGTTCATGGAGCTAGCTCGGGATAAACTGACCGAGTACGGCATTTTTATGGCCAATCTCATCGGTAGCCTGCGCACTGACGGCCCGTCGTTCATCTGGTCGCAAATACACACCATGCAGGAAGTATTCCCACAAGTCTACCTTTTTGCCGTGGAATCGCCGAATAGCAGTGAAACGCAAAACCTGATTGCCATCGGATCGAAGAACCCGGAGCGCCTGAGTATGGACGACCCCCGCTGGCGCATTAGCTCTAATCTCATCATCGCCGATGCCCCCGACCATTACGTGGATACCGAAGGCATGGACCTGGCACGCTATCCGATCTTGACTGACGATTATGCGCCGGTGGATTATCTGGCCTCCAAAGTTTTGCCAAAACGTTAGCATCTGCCGGTGCTACAATAAAAAACATGATATGGACTGCCCTTGTGTTCGTCGCTATGTTGGCTGTTCTGCTATTTGCAGAATATTTGTCGCTTAAAAGAAATTTGCATTCCGAGCTAAGCCGTAAGTTCGTGCATGTAACGGTGGGGACGTTTGCGGCCTTTTGGCCGTTCTTTTTGACTTGGGGGCAGATTCAGCTGTTGAGCGTGGTGGCACTGGCAGGCATGATTGTCTCGCTCAGACTCAACCTCTTTAAGTCGATGCACAACGTCACGCGCACTACTTACGGCGAGATTTTGTCGGTGGCAGCCGTGGGGGTGCTGGCGTTTTTGGTGCACGACCCGTGGGTGTTTGCGGCGGCCATGCTGCACCTGAGTCTGGCTGACGGCCTGGCTGCTGTAGCAGGTTTGCTGTGGGGGCGGGGCAACGGCTATAGGGTGCTGGGATTGGCGAAGAGCGTGGCTGGTACGGCAACGTTTTTTGTAATTTCCGTACTCATCATTGTGGGTTATATGTTGTTCAGTGGTAATGAGTTGTCACTGCCGGTGTTGGCGCTGCTGCCGGCTGTGGCTACGGCTGCCGAAAATCTCTCCGGCCGTGGTACAGACAACCTGATCATTCCCATGCTTGTCGCGCTGGTGCTTACAAGGTCGCTTGCGTAAGGTATAGTAAAAGCTGTGAGGGAGAAACTTGAATCGTCTTTGGGCGAATTTGTGTACGGTGCGATTGATGGCACCGTGACAACGTTCGCAGTAGTGGCCGGTGCTGCCGGCGCTGGCCTGAGCTCGGCCGTTATCGTGATTTTAGGCTTTGCCAACCTCATCGCAGATGGGTTTTCGATGGGGGCGAGCTCGTACCTGTCGGCCAAGTCCAAACGCGACCTCAGGATAAGAAAGAATGCCGAAAGAGGCGCTGAGCACGGCCCGCACGACGAAACGCCGGTCAAAGACGGCCTGGCTACGTTCACCTCGTTCGTCTTGGTCGGCTTTATCCCGTTCGCGCTGTATGTTTTGGATGCGCTCTTTGGCTGGCAGATTGCAAACGGGCGACTCTTTCTATGGAGCAGCATACTGACAGGTTTAACCTTTATCGCAATCGGACTACTAAAAGCCCACGTCACCAAAACCAAGCCGGTCCGCGCTGCAGTCGAGACCTTTACGCTCGGCGCCATCGCTGCGATTTTGGCCTACGCGCTCGGCGACCTCCTGGCAGCAGCCTTGAGTTAGCCAAACAAAAAGACCAGGCGAACCTGATCTTCTTGTTCTGGGGCGAGAGATGGGACTTGAACCCACGGCCTCCGGAGCCACAATCCAGCGCTCTAACCAACTGAGCTACTCCCGCCATCAGACAACAGGGGTAATTATATCTAATTTTACGCTACATGCCAAGATTTGTGGCGGCGGCAAGGTTGAGGGGAGGCTGGTTTTCTACATGATACTCCAGCCGGGCGGCCGCCGGCAGGATCGAATCAGCGCCTTGAAGTACTTCCTCCGAAGGCGCTGCAAAAACGTCTACTGCATCCCGGCCAAAAACCTTTTGTGTGGCTTTTATGGCTTGCGCGCTGGTAAGATCAGCAACAATTCTTGTTGCATTGTTTGCGGCAGCTAACCCGAGCGCTCGTTTTAGAAGTTCTGGCCCCACGCCATTCCCCCGGGCGGCGGGTTCTACCCAGAAGTCGGTCAAATACAGGATTTTCTCGCCAAGTGCCATATTAAGGTATCCTTGCTGGCAGCTTATTGTGATGATCCTCTGTTCGTCAGGCCAATGGATATAGAATTCTGATTGAGGCACGTGAGTACTATTGCCGCCCACAATAGACGGCCCATGCATTAATTTAATAATTATTTAATATTTAAGATTAAAAAGTAATAATATGTCAAGTCAACCTTGACAGGGCTCGGTTTCCTATCTCCTTTCGTCTAATTTTGCCTGTAATTGTTCTCTGAGTTTGTATTTTGACGTTTACGAGTTACCTCCTCGCGGTTGTTTTTGTCGGGGCTTTTATCGTTGTATTGCGTTGGGAAATCGCGGCGCCATTTGTTCCAGTCGTAGTTTTTGAATTCTTTGCGGTTTTGGTGCTTGTTTTTTAGATCGCGTAGGGTGCGCTCGTATTTCTCCTCTGCCTCTTTGAGCTCGGCTTCGGTAACGGTGGGTTGTTGCTGGAGTTGCTCGATTTCCATGTCGAGCTGTTTGAGCTCGTCTTCAACGGGTTGGATGAGCGAGCGTACGTCGTTTTCGTTTGTGGGGGCAGTTTTAGGCTGCAGCATGCCGGGGAGTATGAGGAGTGCGATGAGTGCCATGGCGCCGGTGAGCGAGCCGCCCAGCGCAGCCCAGCGGAAGATTGGGCGGCGTTCTTTGGGCGGGTCGATCTTTAATTGGTCGAGTATGCGCTGCTTGGCGCGTGCCGAGAGACCTCGCGGCTTTACAGCTGAGAGTTGCTCGGCGAGGCGGGTGAGGTTTTCGACCTCGTTTTTGCTCGCACCTTGTGCTAGCAGTTCTTTCTTTAAACGCTTGTCGGTCATGGCAGCAGCTCCTTGCGCAGCCGCTTAAGTGCGCGGTATTGGATAACGCGCACGTTTGCTTCGCTCATCCCCAGTGCTTCGGCGGTTTGTTTAGTGGAATACCCTTGCACAAACCGCAGCGTTACAACGGACTTCATGTCACTCGGCAGTCGGACGATGGCTTTGGCGGCACGTTTGGCCTCGATCTTAACATCCAGAATTTCTTCGTTTGACGGCGTATCTTCATCGATAATTTCTGCCGATTCATCCAGCGCCAGCGGCTTCTTTTTGCGCCAATAGTCGGTGAGGGTGTTGCGGGCAATGGCATAGAGCCAGCCGCGCGGGTGTTTGCTGTCGAACGTGTCAAATTGCTTCCAGGCCTTCAGGAACGTGTCGGCCGTCAAATCTTCGGCCAGCGCCACATCGCGGACGTGCACGAGCAGCCACCGGTAAATATCGTCGGCAAATTCGTTGTACATCTTCGCGAACCTCCGCTTTTTCAGCATCTACTTAATTATCACACATTATATGTAACGTTTTTGTCGCCCGTTCGTTACATATGCTGTAACAAGGAGGGAACAACAACGTGCAGTACATGCAAAAGGTAAAACGATTCAAAAAGTTATTTATCGTCGCGCTGCTCGCCAGCGTATTAGTGGCACCGCTCGCAATCAAATCTTACGCGCAAGAAAGTGTGCAAACCGAAGAACTACCCGAGACCCAAACTGAGGAGCAAAACCAGGAGCAGGAAGAGGAGCAGGAGACCGAACCGGAAGAGTCAACCCCACCGTCGATTGAAGAAGAGGCGGTAGAGGAAGCCGAACAACCGGTC
>CALKHY010000027.1 GCA_937988795.1 uncultured Candidatus Saccharibacteria bacterium | reverse complement strand
CTGGCGCACAACATCAATAATTCCCGTCATTGCTCATATTGTACCATTGCTCGCCGAAGCAATTTTCACATCACATGTGGCATGTTGTGATACAGTAGAAGCATGAGCAAGATGAGGTTTCGATGGCTGTGGGTCATTATTGCTTTGGAGGTGCTTGCGATCGCGGGATTGTTAATCTGGGCATTGGCATTCCGTGAGCCGAGCCAGCAGTCGAAAGAACAAGCCAACGCTCCCTCGCAAAACGAACCAGCCTTTAATGCGCCGCAAGTGGAGCTGAGCCAGATCGCCACTGGCTTTACCAGACCGACGGCCATTGCCAGCATGCCGATGGCTAGCGACAAGCGTCTCTTTGTCGTAGAGCAAGCCGGTACCATCCGCATCATCAACGAAGACAAGAGTGTCGATAGCACGCCGTTCCTGGACATTAGGAGCAAGGTGCTCAGCGGCGGCGAAATGGGACTGCTCGGACTGGCTTTCCACCCTAAGGTCGCCGAAAACAACTTCTTCTATGTCAATTATACAGACAGGAGCAGCAACACTGTCGTTGCCCGTTACACCATCGGATCGGACGGTCGTGCAGACCGGAACAGCGAAAAAGTGCTACTTAAAATCCCGCAACCGTACACCAACCACAACGGCGGACAGTTGGCATTCGGCCCGGACGGCTACCTGTACATCGGGTTGGGCGATGGTGGCAGCGCCGGCGATCCGAATAACCGCGCTCAAAACAAGAACGACCTGCTTGGCAAAATACTGCGCATTAACGTTGACGAAGGTGACCCGTACAGCATCGCTGCCGGCAATCCGTTTGCATCCGGCGGCGGCCGGGGCGAGATTTGGGTGATGGGCTTGCGCAATCCGTGGCGGTTCAGCTTTGACCGACAGACCGGCGACCTGTTCATCGCCGATGTCGGGCAGGGCGAAATAGAAGAAGTGAACTTCCAGGCAAGCACCAGTCGCGGCGGCGAAAACTATGGCTGGCGCTGTTTTGAAGGTACCCGCGCCTACAACACCGACGGCTGTGAAAGTGAAAACGCGTACGTCAAACCCATCTTGGAATACGACCACAGCGACGACCGCTGCTCGATCACAGGCGGCTACGTTTACCGCGGCAGCCAATACCCGGCACTCATCGGCCGTTACTTCTACGGCGACTACTGCAATGGCCAAATATTCTATGCTCAGCAGGCTGGCGGCAACTGGGAGTCCGCACTAGCCATCGCCACCACCATCAAAATTAGTACTTTCGGCGAAAACAGCGTTGGCGAGCTCTTCGTAGCCGACTACGACGGCGGCACTATTTACCAGATCACCGATACCGCCAACTAACTCAAGTGTGTCATCGGCAGATGGCCGACAGGCTAACCTTGATTACCTGACGGGTTGGCAATGATTGGCATGGGCGCGTCAGGCCAGGTCGGACGCCTGTCAATACAGTCGACAGAGAAGTACTTCACGGCCATCGGCTTAATCTCGCCCTGCGCCGTCACTTCCGGTTGCGCCAGTTCCAAGCTGGCAGGGCGGCCGGCAGCCGGCGGCGTATAGCGTCCAATATCAATCCCGACCATAAACAAGCCATCGGGTTGGTGCATGTGGTCCTTGTGTTTGCCGTATGCAAAGCCGGTAATAGCCACCACGCGCTCCTTGGTCTCGAGCGTCCCGTCTCCTTGATATTTATGGTAGAGGAACGAAACAACCAGCAATAGCTCTCCCTCGCCGGTCCGGAGCATACCATGGTAGCGCATCCCCCAGTAAGGCGAGTCGGGCGTCAGGCCGAAATTCTCGCCCATGATCAGCGTTTGCTGCCCAGCCTTTTCGCCATAACAGGGAAGTATCTGCCGTTCTCCGCCGTATGCAATCTGTTGGGCGTGCCCGGAAACTACTTCCGGCAAGTACTCACCGGTAACGCTCTGCCATATAGACTCCCAGCGTTTGTAATCGGCCAGCTCTTCTGGTGTCATGGCCTGCAAGGCAGCATCGTACGCTTTTCGGTCAGCCGTTCGCTGTCCGAACAGGGCGCGGCGGGCACGGTCTTTTTGGATCAGGTCGTGAATGGCAATCTCATTGGTCAGCCATTCTTGCAGATCGGCGCCCTGAGATAGCCTATTCCAGGCCATAGAAAGATACTCCATATCTATATTATAACACAAAAAACAATGATGTTCAAATTTCTATCCGCTCCTAGTTGTAAATGCAATTGCTATTAGCATCATCATTTACTCGTAGCCGCCAGCTGGTATCATAGAAAGACATGGTTAGTTTTGAATTACTTGAGGTAGAAAAATATTACAATTCATTATTAAAAGAGATACCTAGGGCCAAAAAACGTATTACCATTGCCGCAATGGTCGTACTGTGGGGTGAGCGCACCGCACCAGTTTTTTTGCTTCTTAAGGAAGCGTTGGCGCGCGGCGTAGAGGTGACCATCCTTTTTGACAGATACACGCGCCTGACGTATCTGTACGGGCTAAGCGGCAAGACTGCCACGGAGCGGGTAAAGCAAACGTACCGCATGCTCGAAGACTTAAGCGCCGAGGGTGCGAAAATCTACGGCTTCGGCAAGCTCGGGATCGTGCCATACAAGGGGCGCTGCCATGTTAAGGCGACTATCATTGACGACCGCGTGTACTCGTTTGGCGGCGTCAACTTTTCCGATGAGATGTTTGAGGCGACCGATATTATGCTGACCGGCAATGATGCTAAAACCGCCGACCGGCTGGCCAGGTTAATCGAACAGATCGGCACCAACCGGCCGCCGCTTGCTGACGATGAAGTCAAAATCGACAGAAATTGCACGATGCTGTTTGACGGCGGGCAGCCAGATCGCTCAATCATTTACGAGCGAGCCTGCGAACTGACCGCGCAAGCGAAACGGGTTGTAGTAGTCAGCCAAATGGTACCGAGCGGCCAGCTGGCGCGCCTGCTTGCCGAGACCGACGCGGCCGTCTACTCCAACCGGCCCGAGCAAATGCGCCCGATCGACAGCCTGGGCCAGGCGTTCGACCAGCAGAAATACCGGATTAAAAACCTATACACAGGGGACAAGTACATTCACGCCAAAGTTATGCTGTTCGAGCTAACCAGTGGCAAGAAAGTCGTGCTAAGTGGCTCTCACAACTTCAGCTGGCGCGGCGTACAATTCGGCACGCAGGAAATCGCGCTTGAGTCCAGGGATGAGGCGCTGTGGGAGCAATTGCACAAATTCATCCAAAAGAAAATTGTGAAGGCCGAATAGTCATTCAGGCTTTTTTGCGCTGCGGCACCTTGGCGCCGGCTTTTCGAGCTTTTGACAGGCCGATAGCTACCGCTTGTTTGGTGTTTGTTACTTTCCGGCCGGACTTGCCGCTTTTGAGCTCGCCTTTCTTAAACTCTTCGAGTGTCTCGCGTACTTTTCCCTGTGCCTTTGGCCCGTATTTTGCCATGGTTGCCACCCCTCGTTTCATCACTAATTGTATCCCGGCCCGTCCGGCAAATAATGTCACAAATCTTACAGCAGCCGTCTGTTAGGGCAGTGTAGAGTAACATTGCCATTAACAAAAAGGAGAGCCAATATGCTACGGCGCGATGACGATGACAACTAGCAGGCTTGCATTTGTCCAGAATGGCGGAACCGCCCGCGCGGGGCCGCCATTTTGCTTGTATAATGAAGCGCATGAGTCTGAAACAGCAGATGGATGACAAAAAGCGCGTTGAGTTCGCCAAACAGATAGAGTACATGTACGAGGCGACGAATCCAGGGTGGCGCAAACTGCTGGTTTTTGCATTCTTAAGAGGTATTGCCACTGGATTCGGCATTTTCTTAGGCGGTACCATTGTGGTGGCGATTGTGCTTTGGATTTTGAGCGGGCTGAGCCAAATCCCGTTCTTGAACGAAATCACCAACCAGGTGAAAAACGCGCTCGAGCAATAATTTTGACAAGCACCAGCGTTTCCCCATACACTGGGGTATGGAGACATTCAAAACAGCACTAACATTTGATGACGTTTTACTCAAGCCCCGCTACGCGGGCTTTTCTCGTTCTGATATCAACCTAAGCGTGCAATTGACACCCCGCGTCCGACTCAAGGTGCCGCTGATATCGGCACCGATGGACACGGTGACGGAAAGCAAGCTGGCGATTGCGCTGGCGGAGCAAGGCGGCCTCGGCATTATCCACCGCAACCTAACGATCGAAGATCAGGTTAGGGAAGTACGCGCCGTCAAAGAAAAGGGCTTACAAGTTGGCGCGGCGGTCGGTTCCAGCCCAGGATTTGAAACACGCGTAAAGGCGCTGGTCGATGCCGGTGTTGACGTCATCGTGGTCGATTCGGCTCACGGCCACTCACTCAAAGTCATCACCACATTGTCCTACATTAAGGACAAGTTTGACGTTGATGTGATTGCTGGCAATGTGGCTACCGAGGAAGGCGCACGGGCGCTCATCCACGCCGGCGCCGACGCCCTGCGCGTGGGTATGGGGCCGGGCGCGATCTGTACCACCCGCATTATCTCGGGCATGGGCGTGCCGCAGCTCACGGCAATTTTAGACACGGCCAAGGTAGCACAACGCCATAATGTGCCAGTGATCGCCGACGGCGGCATTGGTCACTCGGGCGATGTAGTGAAGGCCCTGGCCGCTGGCGCGTCATGCGTGATGTTCGGCCGCATTTTTGCCGCCTGCGAAGAATCACCCGGCAAGACCGTCATGCTGCCGCCTGAGAAGGTGCCACACCGCTTCCAGAGCATCATCGACGGCCGTAAAGAATACTGCTTTAAGGAATACCGCGGCATGGGCTCGGTAGCAGCCATGAAGCGTGGGCTCGAAATCAGCAGCGAGGACGAATTCCACGGCAAAGACTACAAAAACGACACGCTCATTGCCGAGGGCGTAGAAGGCCTCGTGCCGTGCAACGGCACGGTCCAGGAACTCGTGGCACAAATGATCGGCGGCGTGACGTCCGGCATGTACTACGTCGGCGCCAAAACCATTCCGGAGCTCTGGGAAACCGCCGAGTTTATGCGGATTACGCAGGCCTCTTTGAGCGAAAGCCATCCGCACGACCTCTTTATCACCAACGGCGGCGACAATTACCAAAAACACTAAACGTAAGGGAGACTAAGGTTTGACCGTGCGGCGGCCGATGCTTTCGTAATAAACGCCAGTGCCCTCAAACCGGTCAAGCTCAAAGATGTTGCGGCCGTCAAAAATAACCGGCTCCTTCAGTCCCTTTTTGATCGCATCAATCGGGACGGCGCGGAACTGCGGCCATTCGGTAGCAATCAACAGGGCGTCTGCACCTTCCAGTGCGGCGCGCTCGCTGGCCGCATATTCTACATTCGTCACATCTTTCAAAGCTACTTTGGCGCGCTCCATGGCCTCCGGATCGTAAGCCTGTACACGGGCACCTTTGGCTGCCAGATCACGAACAATGGTCAGTGCCGGCGCTTCGCGCACGTCATCGGTGTGCGGCTTAAAGGCCAGCCCCCAGAGCGCAAAAGTTTTGCCGCTAATGTCGCCGCCATAGTAAGCCAGAACTTTTTGCTGCAGGCGGCGCATCTGCTGGGCATTCACCTTGGGCACAGCATCGAGCAGCTTAAACTCGTAGCCATGCTGTGCCGCTGTGTGCGACAAGGCCAGCACGTCCTTAGGGAAACAGCTGCCGCCGTAGCCAATACCTGCAAACAAAAAGTGCGGGCCTATACGCTTGTCGCTGCCGATGGCCAGCCGGACATTGTCAACGTCCGCACCAACCAGCTCGCACAAGTTGGCGATCTCGTTCATAAAACTAATTTTCATGGTCAGGAATGTGTTGTTGGCGTATTTTGTAAGCTCAGCCGAAGCTTCATCCATGTAGATCAGCTGCGTGTCGCCGGATACGTAAGGGGCATACAGCTCAGTCAAAATGGCGCGGGCGCGCTCACTCGTGGTGCCGATGACAATTTTGTCCGGATTGGTAAAGTCTTGTACGGCCAGCCCCTCCCGCAGGAACTCCGGATTCGAGACAACATCGAACGGATGCCTGGCGCCTTTGGCAATACGCTCGCGGATCTGCCTGGCCGTAC
>CALKHY010000026.1 GCA_937988795.1 uncultured Candidatus Saccharibacteria bacterium | reverse complement strand
GATATCGAACCCAAAGCCTATAGGCCCGTGTGCGCCTCTCAAAAGCAGGTTTCCGGAGGTGTCCAGGTTGTGCAGCCGCTTGAGCATGAGGATGCGAACCATCGTCTCGGTCGGGTAAGGTGGCCGGCCACCCTTGGGGTTGACCTCTCGCGGTGCCACGCGATCGACCTCGGCGGCCAGGGCGGCGAAGTCAACATGAGCCTCCAGCGCCTGGAGCGGATCGCCCAGATCGTCGAGCTTCTGGCGGCGCTGATCGTGGGAAAACAGATCGTTCTTAATGGCGTTGCGAGTCATGGCGGGATGGTCAGATCACGTTAACTTTGACAGGACTTATTGTACCAAC
Organism: uncultured Candidatus Saccharibacteria bacterium; assembly: GCA_937988795.1. GTDB lineage: Bacteria > Patescibacteriota > Saccharimonadia > Saccharimonadales > UBA4665 > PMNU01. Next base: position 850 of record CALKHY010000026.1, on the reverse strand, counting down.
ATTAAAGAGTTTTGAGGTTTTTCGAGGCGCCCTGAAAAGAGGCCCTATTTTTCTCACCAGGTGGACGCGGAGCCAATGGCTTGTTATTCATTACTTATTGAGCACTTACAAGCCTATAAGGCTGGCTTCACGGCCCGCGCCCAGACATTTTTGCCAGCGAGTAATTGGGCAACGTGATCAATAAGATGACTGATGGGGAAAACCCAGCGGTCGTAAAGTCGCAGCATGCTAAGGTTGACATCACCCCTCCCCTTGTCTAAAGTTTTGTAAATTAGTGTCGCCAACACGCCAATACTGTCTGCATAGCGAGCCGTATTTACCTTAAATCCGGCATGCGTCAGCCTGTCGCATAACATTCTCCGTGTATAACGGCGTACATGGCCTACCTTGCGATCCATGCTGGAATAAAGTGCTTGAAAGGCAGGGACATAAACGAGAAGTTGACCCCCAGGGCGGAGCTTTTGAAACCATAGCCTAGCGATAGCCTCATCGTCCTCGATGTGCTCAAGTACATTAAGCGAATAAAGGTAATCGACACTGTTGTCTTCAAGTAAATCAAGGCTGCTCACAACTTCCAAACCGCGTTCGGCTAGATTGGCGAAAAGCACTGGATCAGTTTCCACGCAAATGACCCGGTAACCAGCAGCAGCAACGGGTAGCGAGAAAGTTCCGCTGCCTGCTCCAAAATCGACAAGTAGTTCGTCATGGCGGGCAGCAGCGAGTACTAGATCGAGCAAAAAGCGATTATAGTTTTTGGCTTCCTGCATGACTTCTAGGTTATCCCGGCCGCCGTATTCGATCTGGTTCATTGGCTTATCCGCTCTTATTCATGATGTGGCTGCAGAGGGCT
>CALKHY010000025.1 GCA_937988795.1 uncultured Candidatus Saccharibacteria bacterium | reverse complement strand
AATTAAACAACCAAACGTAAAACAACTGAGACATCTTCGACAGACTTTTTATGGTCGCCAGTGCCATGCTGGACATGCGAGAGGTGCATTGTTCACTTCCGCAAAGGAGGGCATATGGGGCGATTCAAAAATGCATGGACCATCAGCGGCATGCTGCTGCTGTTTCTTGGTTCCGGACCGCTGTGGATCGTCATTCTTACAACTGCGACGGGTATCTGGCCAGGCAACGGCATTAATCCGCTCACGCCAGGCCTCTTATTCTTCGTCACCTTCTGGCCGGCGGTAGCACTGCTGGCTATCGGCCTCATCAAAGGCCTCTTTCGTGGTGGATAGGAACTGCCTGGATAACAGAATACATCACCGTGGAACTTGTATTATTATATGTTTTATGTTATAATTTATAACCATGCATACTCTTTCGGCCGGTTCTTCTCCACGCAACATGCAGCCTGTACCGCCCGAATGGAGCCCATGCTCCATGAAGTTTCCGCGGTATACAACCCCTCATTATCGTTCGAAGAGCAGCACCAGGCTGCTGACTGCGCCCGTCAGCTTGTGACCGGGCTAAACCCGCATATCGCCGAAATCTTACGCTTCTATGTAACCGGCCTAGGCGCATGCAACTTCGCCAAGGTATTGGTTACGCCCGAAGGGACGGAGCAATTTGTCTCCGCCGGCGCAGACGCACTGGTCAGGACGTACGATAGCAGCAGACCAGCCGCCGACAGAAACCCGGCACGCGGCATGTCCATGATGCACCTGTTCACTAGCGGACTCAAAGAAAGTGGTCTTGCCGTTGAAAAACTGGAGCCAAGGGTACGCGTATTATCAAACGCGCTTATGTCTTTGAGCGTTGATCGAGAGCGACTCACATACATCAAGAATGAGGATGTTCATAACATCCTTGGCCCATCAGATCTCGCAGTCGACCGGGCGGTAACCATTAGCCTGGACGGTGCCCTATTAACATTGCGAAAAATATTGGAGACTTTATACACGCAGAAAACCGGCAAGCATGCAGATGTGATTGGCTTTACCTTAATCAAGCATGCCGCCGACGAGGAGACTATTGCCAACCTAAAGCTTCACCGCGCTTTTATGGCCGTCTCAAGAACGCGCGGCGAGCGGGCCTTTCCTGTCCTCGATAGATTGTTCAAGATTGAAGAAGACGGCACGGTAAATGTGGTGAGAGGCGTGTTGCCAGCTTTACCCCCGGAGAAGGAGCCAACCCCGGAGGGGCGAGCCGCGCGGCTGCGCTGCCCGGCACGATACATTGAAGACCTCATACCCTTGGTCGCGCGGCTCATGCCCGAAATAATCAACAGGGCATAGGCCACAATAATGGCGCGTGGAAGCGCTCAATAGCATACCTTGTTTCGGGACAGCGCCACCCTACGCAGGATGCAAGCCTGACCGACATTAAGATTATACTTGTATATGGGGGGGTAATAGTATGTTGCACATCAAACGAATTTATGACGAGCCAGGCGAAGAGGACGGCTACCGGATACTGGTAGACCGGGTCTGGCCGCGCGGCATCAGCAAGGAGCAACTCAAGGCCGACTTGTGGCTCAAAGAGGTGGCGCCCAGCAACGAACTCCGCAAGTGGTTCAACCACGACCCGGCCAAATGGGAGGAGTTTAAAAAGCGCTACCGCCAGGAACTGGCAAGCAACCCGGCACTCGGCCAGCTCAAACAAATCATCAAAAAAGAACAAACCGTAACACTGCTTTTCGGCGCGACCGACACACAGCACAACCAGGCTGCAGCATTACAAGAATTTCTAAGGGATTAGCCATATCTTAGATATCTTGACTTTATATAGTTGTTCCGATGGAGTTTGTTTCTACTGACACGACCGCTACAGAATATCCGCCCGTCCTGGTAATTACCGACGACGGCCGCGACGTTGACGACGTCACCGCGCTGGCATATATGGTGGGGGCTAATGCCAACATAGTTGGCATTGTATTGTTACTACGTATATGATTCCAGACCGCCGCGCCATGATTGCGCGCCGGTACATGGCTCATCTTGGCAAGCCCAACATACCCATAGGCGTGGGGTCCATCTTCCCGACAGGCAAAGGGAATGAGGCGCTCATCAACTACATGCGCGAACACACGATCGAGGAAAATGGCGCGACCATGACGTATGAGGGTTACGGGTTGATTGAATGTTTCCCGAGCGCTGAAAAAATAATCATGGACGCTATCGCAAAGTATGGCAGAGAACTCCGTGTCGCTGTCATGGCGCCGATGACCGACCTGGCGCATTTTGCGCAGTCGCATCCTGAAGAATTTGGCAAGATCGGCGGCCTCTTCATTCAAGGCCAGGCAAAAATAGAAAAAGGGATGCTCGTTCCTGACCCTCAATCCTACAACATCAAAGAAGATGAGGAAGCGGCGAATACCGTATTCCAATGGCAAAATCAGATACCGATAACACTGGTAGGCAAATTCGCAGCATACCAAACGCCGCTTATGCGGAGCGATTTCGACGCCTTTGCCGAAACGGGCAATCCGGCCGGCATTTACATTTATCTGCAAAAGCACGCTATCAAAGGTATTGAGGCGCTTGCCAGACGGGCGCCCGATATCTTCAAACGCGTGTTCGGCGTCGACGCCAGCCGAGTGTCCGAGCTGAACGAGCTATCCAAGCCGTACGACGCGCTCGTCGCCATGGCGATAACCGACCCGGAACATTTTGTGCCCAAACGGCTCGGCCATCATGCACTCATCGGCATGACCAGCGAAAATCACGGCGTCAGAAGCCCGGCTACGGTAAAAGACATCATAGTCCAAACCGTCTTGCGCGCGCTGCGCAAACCCGCCGTTTAGCTGTACCGGCTTTGCCGTCCTAGCGGTCCCTGTTGAACAAATGCGACTTGCTGGCGGCAAGCAATGTCTTGTCTCGCAGATCCAGCAGGGAGCCACGAAGCCCTTCCGTCGGGCGTTGGGGCTCGTATACAAATACCGAATTTGCGCATGCAATACCTGCAATCGCGCTTGGATACAAGTGCCGGTCTCTCAACCTCTCATCGATGCCCTCAGACAAATAGCCGTCATGGATAACGACCGCGCCAGGGCGTAAGCCCGCCGCAATATTACCTATAATCGCCTCAAGTTTTTGGGGATAGGTCAGGTAGTGATATAAGACATTGGTAACAACGACCACATCGTACGGTTTGGGTGGCAAGGGGTCTGTGACAATGTTGCGATACTGAAAATCTACCCGTTCGCGCAGGCGCCGACTGGGACGAACATAGCACCCACCATCCTCGAACTCCGCCAAACACGCCTCGGGATAGGCGGGATGGCGATAGCGACTAGCTGCCAGACTCCCCATGCTCATTTGCAAGGGTTGTGTCGCCTGGGCGAGACGCTCGACATTATTGTCGAACGCGTCTATCCGGAAGTCTACCTCCTGGGCAGCCAAGGCCGCGGCAAACCCCCATGTTTGGTCGCCAGTACTACACCCAACGTCAGCTACCGCAAGCCAATCGCCGTTCGCTGGTGCCATGTGCGGGGCGCCGTTGCGGGCAAAATATCCCAGGGCATCCGTGCGGAAGATCCTGGTTTTACCTATCGTGACATCATGCCCAGGTGAGTGAACTATATCTTTATATTATAACATATTTATTAAATATAATCAATGTACATTAGTTGCTGTTACTGAAACAGGAGCCCCGAGAGGCTCCTGTTTTTTAAATTTCTAATAGTCCGCCTCTGGTTCTTCTGGCGGGATTTCCAGCGGTATAACTTTGTTGCCAAAACCCATAAGGTGGGCCTCCTGAATCGGATCCATAACCGTGTGATCCTCTGGACCCAACGGCATGACGACGCGCGCCTCTCCGTACCGCGCCACCAGATCTCCGAGCCATTTTGCAACGTGTTCCTCGCCATGGAACTCCTCCGGAACGTCCACATCGGCCAGGTCCGGGTGCTGCTCTCTCAGGGCAGGGGCGCACTCCTCGGCAGCCCGGATCAACTGGTGTGTAAATAGATCGTCGCCGGTCATGTAGTTCAAGATGTCATAGACACCATCCATACGCCGCGGCGAAACTAGGCGGCCGGTGGTTATCGATAAAA
>CALKHY010000024.1 GCA_937988795.1 uncultured Candidatus Saccharibacteria bacterium | reverse complement strand
ATCTACACTCTTTCCCTACACGACGCTCTTCCGATCTGGCAAGGCACGCTGTAATGCAATCAGAGATTGCCAGGCGGCCGGGCAGTTGCTTGGTATGCCGTTGCAAAATCACATTATTATTACCATCAAAGGGTATTACAGCTTTAGGCAACATGGTCTGGTTTGAAACTGATCTAAATATTCATGACGTAAAGCAACGTCAGTGAATCTACTCGGTAGGCTCAAGTGTTTTGTCGTAGCCAAGAAACAAGAAGTGTCTATTACCGTCCTCATTAAGGGGTGGTGTGATGGCATGAAGCAGGTCGGGGGCTACAAACAGTGCCGTTCCAGGAAGGCAGTCAAAAACGTACTGCTCGCCACTGCGCAATTGTACAGTTAGTTCTGCGGGGCCGCTCAAACTGACAAGGGCGATGCGCTGCAACGAATATATCTCAGGATCGGCATGCAGATCGTACGCGCCGCTTGGTTCAACATCTTGAAGGCTATATCTCTTGAGCACCGCGGTGTTCGCCGGTTGGTGCAGGCTTAGAGCCCCCAGTTAATCGCTTTCACGAGTGGCTCGGGTAGACCCGCGTCCTCGTGCTCCAGATACGGCCAATGGTAGGTGGTTTTTCTTTGCCCAGTACTATCGCAGACCGCGACAAGCTCGTCACCTGTGTCACTCGGAAAAAAGTCGGGGCCACCGAACACCTCAAGCTGTTGTGGTCGTGGAATTAGTATCTCGAAGGTCTGTAATGGTATTGATCGTCGAGTAGTCATAATGAATATTTACCCATATAATCGGATAAAGTCGATCTGGTGCGCGAGAGAGGACTAGCGAGCTACACCCTTCTCTGCTGCGCCGTGCTCGATGCAAGCATCTGCGCGCGTGCTCGCTCTACGACATCCCGTTCGCTTCGCTCACTCATGAAGTTCTGCGCCATCCCTCGCTTGGAGCCAAACTAAAAGACCGGCTGAAGCCGGTCTTTTAGTTTGGTGCGCGAGAGAGGACTTGAACCTCCACGAGTGTAACCTCACTAGTACCTGAAACTAGCGCGTCTACCAATTCCGCCACTCGCGCGCGGGTAACAGAGGTAATTATAACGCAGATTGTGTCAATCAACAAGTCCAGACGATGCTACAATGGAAATAATGAGCACCAAAGCCACGCACCGCTGCTTAATCATACTGCTCCTGGCAACCGTGGCAGCCGGCATCGCGGCATATCCGCACTTGCCAAACGAGATTGCCTCGCACTGGAATGTGGCGGGCGAGGCCGATAATTACATGGGTAAATTCTGGGGCGTTTTTCTCTTCCCGGCACTGCTTGCCGGATTTTATCTTTTGTACGCCATTATTCCCCGAATTGACCCACTTAAGGATAATATTCGTTCGTTCAGATCGGCGTACAACCTGTTTTTCATCGGCCTGGCCGGGTTCTTCACCTATCTATTTGCACTTTCGCTGTGGTGGAATTTGGGTCGTCGGTTCGACTTTGGCGCCGCGATGATGCCAGCCCTTGCCGCGCTGCTTTGGATGATGGGCATGTTGCTCCAACACGCCAAACGCAACTGGTTTGTCGGCATCCGCACGCCGTGGACACTCTCCAGCGACCGGGTATGGAAGAAAACGCACGAGCTGGGCAGCAAACTGTTCAAAATCGCGGCTGTCATTGCCTTGGCCGGCGCGCTGTTCGGCGGTGCGGCCGGGTTCCTAATGCTCATGGGGCCGCTGTTGGCAGCTGCGGTTATTACTATCGTGTATTCGTACTTGGAATATCAAAAGGAAAAACGGTAAACCTTATTCCGAAGGCGTGACCCAGGCTTTGCGGATTTGCCAATTATGAACGTTAATCAAACGGCCTGAGTCGCTATTGACCGTGATTTCGCCCAGGCCGTCAACTGAGCCGCGGGTGATGTAGAGGAAGCGCGGCTGGTATAGGCCAAGCGCCGGCGCATCATTCTTCCAAGCCTGCAGGAACGGCTGATACTTAACGGCGCGCAACGGCGGGTCAAGCCGGGTGCGGCCGGCTTCCAGCGCTGCATTTGCCGCGTCGTCTGGCGTGTATTGCGAATAATTAAGCCGGACTGGCGAGCGTAAATCTGTTTGCGAGCCATGCCAATACACATACACGTCCGGGTCAGCGCCGATGGAAATGCCGTGCAGTAGTACGTCGTATACATATGTGGGCGACTGATCCTGCGCGAGCACTTTGGTCATATCTACATCCTTCTGTGGCATGAGCTTAACGTCGGCACCAACAGCTCGCCAGTAGCTAGCCAACTGCGCAGCGACTCGTGCGTATTCGCGTCGGCTTTCTAGGAAGAACAGCGTGAATGTCAGCGGTTTGCCGTCTTTGTACCGGAAACCGTCTTTGCCGGGCACCCAGCCAGCCTCGCTCAAGAGTTGGGCAGCACGTACTGCGTCATAGCCGGCCTGGTCGTACTGCTTGTCGTAGGCCACCTGGCCGACGAGCAACGCCTGACGCACCGGCTTGGCCGGGTAATCGAGGTTCGACAAAATCTCGTTGGTGTCCACGGCGGCGACCAGCGCCTGCCGCACGCGCACATCTTCGAGCACACTTTCTTTGGTACGGAAGAATGCCATGACCGCAGCCGTCAGTGGCAGATTGTGTACGCGCACGGTACTGTCGCCCTTTAGGCTGTCCGGCACTTGCGTCAGGCCGGCAACGCCGTTTAGTTCTTGTGCCTCAAAGCTCTTCACTAGCCGTTCGGCGTCGCGGAAGGTACGCACTACAAAACCCTTTAACTTGGGCTTGCCAGCATGGTAGCGATCAAAGGCTTTCAAAGCAATCCGCTCTTCGCGCGTATCAGCTGAACCGCCGATAAGCTCAATCGCTTGCCACTGGAACGGCCCGGCGCCAACCGGCTGGGTGGTATTAAACGACACGGAGCGCATGTCCGCCATGGGTACTTTACCCAAAATATGCTCCGGCACAATGCCGGTCGTCAGCGAATACGGAAATGATGCCAGCGGGTTGGGGAGCTTAAAGACCACTGTTTGCTCGTCCGGCGCCGACACACTGATGCTACTCCAGCTATTGAACAGCGGCGAGCGGGCATCAGGATTCTTAATGACATTGTAGGTAAAAACGACGTCGTTTGCAGTAAGCTTGGCGCCATCGTGCCAGACCAGGTTTGGCCGGAGCTTGACAGTGTACGTCGTGCCGGCGGGATCGACGGTCCAGCTCTCGGCCAAATCACCTATCAGCCGGTTCTGCTTGTCGTATGTCAGTAGCCCGGCGAAAATCAGCTCCGAGACCGTGGTGTCGGCCAGGCCGGTAGCGTAAATGGGATTGGCATTGGTAAATGCACCCAAGACGCCTTCGGTGTATGTGCCGCCCGGCACTGCCGCGCGCACCTGGTAGTAGCTGCTTAGGAAACGCGTCTGCGCCACCACAATGCCGATGAGCAGCACAACGAGCAACATCCACGATGTCACAAAGCGCTTTACCAGGCCGAGCCGCTCCAGGCGCTTAAAAAAGTCGTTCTCCAGCCGCTGTTCGGCCTGAGCACTCAATTCCTCGACCTGTTGTTTTTGGATACGCAGCTGGCGCCGCAGTCTAAGGCGCATTGCCCGCTGGCGGCGAAATTTGAGTTGCAACTTAGCCCTGGATGACTTGAATTTATCGAGCACCATAGGCCGCCCCGAATTGCCCGCCTACGCTACTAGAATGTCTACAAGTATCGACCCGACAAAGACGATTGCAGTGATAATGGTCAGCTGATAGATAGTCTTTTCGGTGCCGCGACGCTCGGTGTTGATTTCGCCTGCGGATCCCAGCCCGGCGCCCAGCGAAGCGCCCCGGGTCTGCACCAGAATGAGAAGCGTCATCAGCAGCATCGAGCCGATCGTGATGTAGTTGTAGATGCTCATGTCTCTCTTGTCTCCAAAATAGCTGTTACCAGATAGTTTACCAGCCCGATGATAACTCCGGCAAGCATGGCATACCAAAAGTTCTCGATATGCAAGGGTTCGTACAGTATGCTGGCAAGCAGGACCGAGAAGCCGTTAATGACAACCATGAAAAGGCCGAGCGTTAACAAAATTGCAGGCAGGCTCAATAGCACTACCAGCGGTTTGATTACCGAGTTGATAATTGCCAGCACCAAACCGGAGATAATTACTGCACCCAGCTTGCTTCCACTTGTCTCAAACTGAATATTGCCACTCAGCAGCCCGGCCGCAATCCAGAGGCCGAGACTGCACACCACCCACCGCACCAAAAATCTATAAAGCAATCCTCTTTCCATAATCGTTAGCGGTATTGTAACACATGAACACCTTACCAAACCAGCGCGCGCGGCAGCTTTTTACTCAATACCTCACAGCCGTCCGGCGTGATGAGCACGTCCTCCTCGAGCCGCACACCTATCTCCTCCTCGGGAATGTGGATGCCCGGCTCAACCGTCAGCACCATGCCCGGCTCCAGCGGCACCTTGTAATCACCAACGTCGTGCACATCCAGCCCGAGATAATGTGGGGCGTGCGGGTAGTATTTCCTGATGGCTTCATCGCTAATACTCTTGATAAGCCCCAGTTCACGCAACTTTTCGCCTACAAACTGACAAAGTTCTTTTTCACAGTCACTAAAGCTGACGCCCGGCTTCAAGAGTGAGAGTTCAAACTCTACAGCCTCGTTCACGGCATCAAAAACGGCGCGCTGCCGCTTGCTCGCATTACCCTTGATGAACGTCCGAGTCAGGTCGGCCGCGTAGTGATCAACTTCTGCGCCGACGTCCATGAGCACCAGCTGATTATCTTCCAGCGGCGCATTGTTTACCATGTAATGGATGATGCATGCATTCTTGCCGCCGGCGACAATAGACTCAAATGCCAAAGTCGCGCCGCGCTTTTTTACGCCATACACGAATTCGGCCTCTAGCTCGTACTCGTAGTGGTACTTCTCCATTTTGGCAGGTGTTGTTGCTGCCTTAATGGATGCGACAGTGATATCGATTGCTTTTTGGATAGCGGCGATTTCGGGCTCCTGTTTAATCATGCGCATCCGCATTAAATGCGGACGGAGGTCTAGCAACTCAATGTCCGGCTTTATCTCTTTCAACCGGTCTATCAGCATGCGCCGGGCGGGGTTTGTCGCCATACTTATGGTATCGATAAACGGCGGGCTTGCAGCGAGCGTTGCGGCATGCTGGGCGCGCTTCAGACGTGCGCTCAACTGCTTCCATCCTTCCTTGGCGGGCAGAATGGTCTCAATTCCAGAGATCTCGCGCATTCGGTCGTCCGAATACTCGCCCTCGAATACATCCAGCACATGGCTGCGCTCAGGCAGGATGAGATACTCCTTGCCCTTATCCATGACGAGTACGATACCGGGCTCGTCTAGGCCGGTGAGATACCAAAAGTTGCGATCCTGATGAAACGTGTACGAAACGTCGCCGCTTTTCTGCAGCGAAACGTTCGCAGTAATTACAATCGGCGCAGTGCCGGTAAACAGCTGGCGCAGCCGTTCGCGGTTGCCCTTAAAAAAGTCACTCCCAAACGTGTTGCTCATGACGAAACCAGTATACTACACTCCACCGGCACACAAACTGCTCCGACTTCATAATCTCCATTTGCCAGCCCCGTCATTCCGGGCTTGACCCGGAATCTAGTCTAAATTCTTTCCTTTTTCTATCTGGATGTCGGATCAAGCCCGGCATGACGGCTGCTGGAAGGAGCAGAACAGACAGGGGTCGAACTTGCTTATGTATGCTATGCTTAAAGTAACATGACGCTTTTGCTCAAAATTCGCCTGCGTTGGTTTTTCTTCATACTGCTTGCAGCCTTTTTTGGGCTGGCGTATGCCGTGCCTGTCACCGAACAATTCAACCCCTCCCTCGCCACACTCCTCGTCATCGCCGCGCTCATGTATGGCTTTTTCATAACGCCAATCCTGACGGCGCAAAAACGCAGGATTGAAGCGCTAAGCAAAATCATCCGCGCTGAGGCCAACGCCATATTCGGCATTCTGGTCGCAACGAGAAAACTGCCCGAACAAAGCCGTAACCTCATCCAGGATATGTGCGCCGACTATCTGACCGCGAGCTTCCGGCAACGAAGGCCCGCCGAGGGCGAGCACGAATATGAACGCCTTATCTCCTATTGCCTCGACTACAGCGGTAAGGATCCGGATACAATAGATAAAATCTTGGAAAAACTGGTTGCAAACCAGAGGAACCGCTCTCGTCTGGCCATGCAGCTTAACAACCGCGTGTATGCCAACGAATGGTGGATCTTGCTAGTACTGTTTTCGGTCGTAATAAGCCTTATCATGGCGCTCAACGTCCCTGGTGACCTCATCGGCCAGCTCATCAAAGCCCTGCTCTGCACCGGCGTCAGCATGCTCATGATTAACCTGCTCAAACTCAGCACTCTCACGCACCGGAAAGCCAAAGACATCTGGCAGCCGCTTAACACCCTCAAAACCTCCCGCTTCCGCCGGTTTGACTAACGTTTCAGCGCAGTGGGGGCGATTACGGCGCAGATTGCCGTAGCTTTCGCTTTGCCAACAACCGCTGCGAGCTCGGCTTCAGATGCCTGCATTACGGCACGCAGGGAGCCGAAGTGGCGGAGGAGTTTTTTGCGGGTGGCTGGGCCGATGCCGGGGATGTCGTCGAGGATGCTTGCGGTTTGGCGCTTTTGCTTGAGCGCGGAGTGGTAGCTCACGGCAAAGCGGTGCGATTCGTCGCGGATGCGCTGGAGGAGTTTGACGAGATTGGTGTTGTGAGGAATATTGACAAGTAAAAATTCTTCGCTTTCGGTCATGAAGCCGCCGATTTTGTGGAGCGCCTTTTCGTTCAGCACCACACCGGATCCATCTTTCTTAATCACAATCTGCTCTTCGCGTTTGGCGAGGCCGATGAACGGAATCCGTTGGTAGCCCTGCTCGTCGCGCGCGCGGATTGCGGCGTCCAGCTGGCCTTTGCCGCCGTCAATTAGCACCAAGTCGGGTAGCCCCCATGCCTTTACATTCTTTTCGCTCAAGCGGCGCTTGATGGTTTCGTGCATGTTGTAGAAGTCGTTGTTTTGGTCCTTCTTGGTCTTGAATTTGCGGTATTCGCCCTTATCGCTGACGCCGTTAGAAAACACCACCATGCTGGCCACTACATCAGTGCCTTGCATGTGACTGATGTCGTAGCCTTCAATGCGTTTTGGATAGCGAACCAAACTAAGCAGCTCAACCAGTTCACTAAGCGCATGGTCTTTGGAGATATCCAAAAATTCTTTGTCGCCAAAGATTACTTGCGTGCTGAGCCGCTGCAGGGCAAAAAGCTGGTTACGGAATTTGGCTGCGCCTTCAAAATCCTGCGTTTTGGCGCGCTGCTTCATCTCTTTTTCCAGCTCGCGCTCGATGGTTTTTCGTTTGCCCTGGATAACGGCCATCAGACGGCGAAGGTTTGCTCGATACTCCTCGAGCGGCGTCTTACCCTCCTCAAGCCCTGGGTCGAGCCCGAGATGGTAATACAGGCTCACGCGCTTCTGCCCCGGCGTGCGCTTCACAGCAAATGGAAAGATCCGGCGCAGCACCCTAAGCGCCTGCCGCACGCTGAGTGCACTTAAATACGGGCCGAAATAGCGCGCGCCATCATCGAGCGGCCGGCGGGTAGTAGTGACGGTCGGGTAGTCGCTGTCGTAATCGATGCGAATGTATACCATGCTTTTGTCATCGCGCATCAGGATGTTGTAGCGCGGCATGTAGCGCTTGATCATCTCGGCTTCCAAGAACAAGGCCTCGATTTCGCCGTCCACCACCATCCAGTCAGTGTCCGCAATTTCGGCCACCAGCGCTTCGGTCTTAGGGTCGCGCGCCCGGCTCTTTTGGAAATATTGCCGTACACGGTTGTTCAGCTTCGCCGCCTTGCCGACATAGATAATTTCGCCCTTGGCGTCCTTATGAAAATATACGCCGGGCTGCTTGGGCAGCTCTTTTAACTTCTTAGCCAAAGCGTCGGTCATATCTATATTTTACCCTGTTTGAACGCATCCCAGCGTTCACGGGTGCAGATGCGGGGCCAGCGGCGGATGTTTTCGGGGTATGATGGCAACTCTTCAGTGTGAACCCAATGACGTTTCTTGTCGCTCTTGATGCGGTCGGGGAACCGAAGGCCATCCAGGTGGTCGATTTCGTGCTGGACGATACGAGCGGTAAAGCCTTCAAAAATGCGCTCAACCTGCTTGCCGTCTGGCGTAAACGCCCTCATTTTGAGCGCAACGGCGCGGCGCACCAAACCCCAAACCGGGCCGGCTGAAAAGCAGCCCTCGCGCCCTTCCTCGGTTTCGCGCGAGCGCCAGATGATTTCGGGATTAATAAAGCACTCCAGCCGCCCGGCGCGCTTGCGATCGGCGGTAACTCTCGTGTCTACTACTACAATGCGCCACGGCTCGCCGATTTGCGGTGCGGCCAAGCCGACAAGCATGCGTTTCTTTTTGCCGCTTTTATCCCGCTTTTGCTGGCTGCCGGCGACCGTGAGCAGCCGGTCAATGACAGCCTGCATCTTTGGCGAGGTTATCGCAGCCGGATCAACCTCCTTGGCGCGCTGGTTGAGGATCGGGCTATCAGGCGCGAGCATGCCCAGGCCTACTTCCTGGAGAGCGCGTTCCTTGTCGGCCTCGGTAAGGTCGTAAAGGTCAGGCGGCAGTAGCTTTGGCGTTGATTGCCTCCTGGCAGGCTTCACTGCAGACATCCTTGTCGGTTTGGCAGTTTTCGCAGATCAGGATGAGGTTGCGGCAGGAGAGGTTCGCGCAGTTCTTGTAGCTGCTGGTCTTGCCCTGGCAACGGATGCAGGCACCGATATCCTTAGCCTTATCAGAGAACTTCATGGTCATGCGACCGTCAAAGACGTACAGCGCGCCTTCCCACAGGCCGTCGTCCCCGTACTTTTCGCCGTATTTTACGATGCCGCCGTCGATCTGGTAGACCTCTTTAAAGCCGCGCTTTTTCATGAGCGCACTTAAGATTTCGCAGCGAATACCACCGGTACAGTACGTGACGACCGGCTTATCTTTGATGTTATCGTACTTGCCGCTTTCCAACTCTTTGATGAAGTCGCGGGTAGTGCGAGTGTTGGGCACGACAGCGTTTTTGAACTTGCCGATGGCTGCCTCGTAGGCATTCCGGCCGTCAAAGAAAACGACCTCGTCGCCGCGCTCTTCAACCAGCTTGTGCACTTCTTCGGGTTTGAGGTGCTTGCCGCCGCCGACCACGCCGTTCTCATCCACTTTGACTTCGTCCGGCGCGCCAAAGGCCACTAGCTCAGGGCGGACTTTTACGCTCAGGCGCGGAAAGTCTTCGCGACTGCCGTCCGACCACTTGAAGACCGTGTCTTTGAACCCGGGATATTCTTTAGTCGTTTTGACGTACTGCTTGAGGTCTTCAAGGTCGCCGCCAACCGTGCCGTTTATGCCGTGCTTGGAAATAAGAATGCGGCCGCGCAAATGCAGCTTTTCACACAATGTACGCTGCCACAGCCGGATAGCCTCCGGGTCAGGAATCGGGGCAAACTTGTAGTAGAGTAATATCTTCTGCATCAGAGGTAATTATACCAGTTTTAGGCAAATAAAGCGACTTGGCACCCTCTCGTTATTCCCGCGAAGGCGGGAATTTAGGGCAAAAACAGGGTCTTTAACAACTGGGTTCCGCTTTCGCAGGAATGGCGCGGGATTAGAAAAAGACAACGAAACGGAGCAAAAAAGAAATTGACCTAGTGTTAAAAATTTAACATTTTACTTCATTGCTGTACATTTTCTGTAATTACTTTACAGGTATGACTCCACGCCCTATGTCAGCTTGGATATCAGGAACGAAAGACATGCTGCATAATTACTTTACTTGTTAGTCAAAACGGCGGGGAAAATGTCGGGGTGTAAGTCAATTATTTCGGCAATCGTATGTAGATGACTATCTACCTGCTGTTGAATTTTCTCCAACTCGGTCCTGTCTTGTTCGTTCCAGGGGCCCCACTCACCTTGTTTAACCCTAAGGACACCAAGAATGCCGCGCGCCGCAATCCTCGCCACTGACTCTGAACCGCCAAACGCCTCATTCACTCCTGGCAGCTGGAAGTTCCGCTCCATCATATCCATTGCCCGCTTCAGACTGCTCACCATGAAACCCGAACCATTATATGGAACCTGTTCTTCAGGCTGATCCAGCGCCTCTCGCAAAAATCCTTGGACCTTGCCCCGATAAAACTCAGTAATAGCGAAATAGGTTACCCAGTGCACCAAGAGATCGTGCAATCCGACACC
>CALKHY010000023.1 GCA_937988795.1 uncultured Candidatus Saccharibacteria bacterium | reverse complement strand
CAAGACTCCACGTCGAAGCCCTCGGCGGCAAACTTACCAAACTTACAAAAGACCAAGCCGACTACCTCGGCCTGCCCCAAAACGGCCCCTTCAAGCCGGAACATTATCGCTACTAATCTACCTTTGTTTCAGCGGCAAGTATTCCGCAAGCTCCCAGCACAAGCGGGCGGCTTGGGCTATTTTGGGTTCGTCGAAGTGGCCGCGGTGGAATGATTCGGCATCGAGGATACCGACGATATCCTCGCCGGATTTGTCGAATATGGGCAGACAGATCTCGCTCTGCACCAGGCCATCACACTCATAATATGGCCCTTCGTGCGCGGAGACGTCGGTAATGACCACCGCTTTGCCGGTCAGCCCAACGGTCGAGTTGTTGCTTAAAGCAGCAAAGGCTTCGGTGAGCGGAAACTCCGCCCTACTGGGCTTGCCCTCGTACACCAACTTGACCAGTACCGGCGTGCCATCAAGTGAGCGAGCCTTTTGGTAAATGCCAATCCAATCAGCCTTAAGCACTGTCTGTACACCTGCTAGCAAATCCTGCAAATGCTCCAGCCGCTTGATAACCGCCGCTTCCTCCGCACTGCCGGCCTGGATACCCAAGATAGGACGCAAGTCGTACGGCTCCTTCGCGAGCCGATGGCCTGCCACGCTGCAGGTGCCATCCGACGTCAGCTTTGGTACGCGGTATGTGAGCAGTGCCACGCCGCTCTTATCCTTTGCCCTCTGGCCTTTGCGCGTCGGGCCGGCCGGGCTAACGGCAAGTCCTGCTTTCTTGAGATATTGCCCGTATGTCATATCGCTCCTCTTGGTTATGGAACTAATAAAAAACCTCCGCTTTTTGAGCGGAGGTTATTATGCTGCTTAGGATTTATGGTGTTATGAAGTCATAACGAACACTCCGCTCATGCGAGAGGCGGTCATCATCATGCCCATCATCATCTGCGGAGTATTCGTTGTCATGTGAACGATTGTAGCAAACAATACGCACATCGCAAAAAATTTTAAGCCGCCAATGCAACGCGCTCTCTCACGAGACACTGCGCCCTCTCCACTACCTTACGGTGAAAGTCTGTCATCCTATCATTTGCCAAGGCGACAATCTGCCAGTCAAAGGCAAGCTGGTTTGCCGGCGTTGTAGTTGCAAGCACCAAAGCAGCTTTTGCAAGGTCGCACTTCTTCCGTCCCTGGCGCAGGCTATAAATTAGCAGTGTGCCAATATCATCTACTGGCAAAGGGCCATAGTCTGTTTCGTGTGTTACTAAATTGCCAATATGTTCCTCTGTGAAGGCACTCTCAAAAAGCAACTTGCCGATGCGCACTGGCCCTTTGGGCTTCATCAACTCTATTGTATCCGGCCCTATTGCGACAGTGGCGCGGCGCGCATACAGCTCCATCTCTGTGCCGTCATCGCAGGCGGTTCTAATGCTGTAGTCTTCCACGTTGGCACCTAGCTTTTTGACTACCTCTTCGAAGTGAGGTGTGCGCAGGTCAATATCATCTGGTTGTCGCGGCATGGGAACGCCGCAGGCACAAGCGCCCATATAAGCCCGCTGGCTCGAAAACGGCGCAACAACAAGGCCT
>CALKHY010000022.1 GCA_937988795.1 uncultured Candidatus Saccharibacteria bacterium | reverse complement strand
GTTACCGGTAGTCGTGCCCTTCAGGCCAACGATTGCAGCAATGTCACCGGCAGTCACCTCGGTCACGTCCTCGCGCTTGTCGGCGTGCAGGCGGACGATACGGCCAACGCGCTCCTTTTCACCGGTCGAGCTGTTTAAGATGTACGAACCAGCAGTGATCTTACCAGAGTACACGCGGAAGTATGCCAGCTTACCTACGAATGGGTCAGCAGTAATCTTGAATGCCAATGCAGCAAACGGCTCTTTCTCGTCGTGCTTGCGCTCGATCTCCTCGCCGGTCTTCGGGTGCGTGCCCCAGTTGGTGCTGCGGTCGTTCGGCGCCGGCAGGTAGTCAACAACCATGTCAAGCAGCTTCTCAACGATCACGCCGCGGCCGTCACCACCGGTTACAGCGAAGAACTTACCAGTCAGCACAGCCTTACGGATAGCGCGCTTGATTTCCTCTTCGGTTAGACCCTCTTCGCCAACCTCAAAGAATTTCTCAAGCAGCTCTTCGTCTTCGGCAACAGCGTTTTCGATGAGCATGCTGCGGTAGCGCTTGGCCTTTTCGAGCATGTCGGCCGGGATTTCGCCCTCGATGAGATTCTTGTCGGTGTAGTCCTTGTAGGTGTAGGCCTTCATGGTCACCAGGTCGACAACACCACACACGCTTTGCTCGAACCCGATCGGCAGGTGCACCGGGAATGCGTGCTTGCTGAGGCGGTTGTGGATCGACTCCAGCGACTTGTAGAAGTCGCCACCAGTCTGGTTGATCTTGTTGATGAAACAAATACGAGGCACACCATATTTGTCGGCCTGGCGCCAGACGGTCTCGGACTGGGATTCCACGCCCATCTTGCCGTCGAAGACAACGATGGCACCGTCCAGCACGCGCAAAGAGCGCTCCACCTCGACGGTAAAGTCGATGTGACCCGGGGTGTCGATGATGTTGATCTGCTTGCCCTTCCAGAAACAGGTAACAGCAGCAGACACGATGGTAATACCGCGCTCACGTTCCTGAGCCATCCAGTCAGTCGTAGTCTCACCCTCGTGCACCGCACCAATCTTGTGCTTCAGACCAGTCCGGTACAGAATACCCTCGGTCGTGGTCGTCTTACCCGCATCAATATGCGCGATAATACCAATGTTTCGTAAATCTTGAATCGAATATTTACCCATTGCTCAATTGCTCCCTTATTGTTTCTGCTGATGCAGCTTCATTATTACTGCCAGACCAGCTAAGGCTGATTGCGCAGTAACTAACAGCGCCTCTTTGTACGCTTCTTCTTCGTCTGGACGCGGAGGGTAGAAATATCAGGGAACTGCATCTTAACCTTAGCGCTCCCATTCGGCAGAGATGCCTCTCTCTCCGGATCCTCAAAATTATTGAAAGCAGTCGCCTCAACTTCCAAGCGGGCGTTCTCCTCTCTTGACGGTCGATACCAACTAACCCATACATCTACAGAGGGCTCAGAAGTAGGAAGAGTGCTTGCGCCAAAGATTATGCGGTCCCTGCCAGTGTGAGCCACGTCTTCCGGCGATTTTTGCCAAGACAAGGGCAAGCTCAACCCACTAGCCTCTATTGTTGTACCCTTCTCCAATCGTGGCAATTTAAAAGCCATATTCTAGCTCCGGGCGAAGTGCGCAAAGGCGCGGTTAGCTTCGGCCATCTTGTGGGTGTCTTCCTTCTTCTTGACAGCGGCGCCGGTGTTGTTGTAGGCGTCCACCAATTCAAGCGCAATGCGGTCAGCCATGCTCATACCCTTGCGGGCGCGGGCAGCCTGCACGAACCACATGGTGGTTAGGTGCTGCTGGCGCTGGCCTTTCACCTCAAATGGAATCTGGTAGTTCGCACCACCGACGCGACGGGAACGGGTCTCCAGGCTCGGCTTGATGTTGTTCATTGCCTGCTCGAAGACTTCCAGCGGGTTGTCAATCTTCAACTTGTCAGCAGCCTTCTGCATGCCGGTGTAGACCAGGCGTTCGGCAAGCTGCTTCTTACCATTGCGCATCACGCGGTTAATCACGCGGGCGACGTGAACAGAGTTGTATACGCGGTCTGGTGCAACCTGGCGAACCAGAGCTTTTGTCTTGTGTCGTGGCATAGACTACTTGCCCTCCTTCTTGGCACCGTACTTGGAGCGTGCCTTCTTGCGGTTCTGAACACCCTGCAGGTCAAGCGCGCCACGGACGATGTGGTAGCGCACACCCGGAAGGTCCTTTACACGGCCGCCGCGGACGAGCACCACAGCGTGCTCCTGCAGGTTGTGGCCTTCGCCGCCGATGTATGCCCAAACTTCGTAGCCGCTGCTCAGGCGCACGCGGGCAACCTTACGAAGCGCCGAGTTCGGCTTCTTCGGGGGCTTGGTGGTCACCTTTACACAAACACCGCGCTTCAAAGGTGCGGGCTTTTCGTAGTTGGTGGTTTTGAGGTTGTTCACAACGCGCTGCAATGCCGGCGATTTGCTCTTGCTCGTCACCTTCTGGCGCGGCTTGCGAACCAATTGGTTGATTGTTGGCATACTTTCCTTTCTATCTACGAGAGATAAATCTACCGCCAAGAGTCTCATCGCCGCTGGCCTAGGTCGGCGACTTAGGAGCGATGCCACTTAAGCTCCCACGACTCAGCTCGAATTTATATTAAGAACCTCTGTAATTGTACCAAAAATAGCATGCATTGGCAATCCTCTATCCATATCGCACAACTCCTTAATGATAGTTGTCAAATAGATAAAATAATGCTACTCTGCAATCAAAGGATTTAAAGACATGCCTGAGCTGAGTTTCTCGCAAATTCTTACACTGCTCATCACTCTCATTGTTGGCATCATTGTTGGCGTGGTAGCAATAAGAATAAGTCTCAACTTTGATATAAACAGATACATAGAAAACAGACAAGAGCGTCTGAAAAGAAAAGCCAGGAATCACTGTGCACACCTAGAGCTCATACCGACAGGAGACAACGCACTAAAAGCGCGATCGCTTTGGGTTTCACCACCAGGTACAACTAACTGGATATGTCAGCGTTGTGGAACAATAAAGCTACATCATAGTAATGATGAGTGGGAACGTGCCGCTCAATACTACATCGAAAATATCGATGAATATACCAAAATGAATAAAAAATTCCATAAAATACTCAAGAAAGCGGGGCTGCTATAACAGCCCGCACAAGAATAGCCTTTAATTAATGAAATCCAGCGAAGCTGGATTTTCCACTTGGAGGGCCCGGGTATCGGCTTTTGACCCGGGCAGATGTTGTGATTTGCAAGCGTGCTTCGCCGCGAGGACGTAAGCCGCGCAGGCAAAACAATGCAATGTGTTTGCATTGTTTTGCCGAGCAGCGAGGGATGCTTGGGCTTTTAGCCCAAGCGGATGTTTGAGCGGAAAGACTGCCAGTGGCAGTCTTGGAGCGAGTTCCGCAAGCGAGCCTGCAAATGACAACAGCTGCGCCGAGTCAAAAACGTAGCCCGGTGGGTTTTGCCTTCTTTTGGCCAGTCAAAAGAAGGTCGTGGCAGGCGCCGAAGGCGACTGACCGAAAAACAAAAGAGAAAAAGGAATCTTCTTTGATTGACTGGATTCCCGCCTAAAGCGGGAATGACGCCAATGGTGGATAGATGCCGGATTAAGTCCGGAATGACGGCGATGGGAGCTGGATTGTATGGCGTTAGTCAGAACAGAGGTGGAGATTGACAAAGTGGTTATGGTTGTGGTATAATAAAAAGATAGGGTATTGTATTCTTTGTAAATAGTTAAAATCCTTTGGTAAAAGAAATCCCGCCTCGCGAAAGAGGCGGGATTTTTGGTGGCCGGAGTTTTTGTTAGACATCCGCGACGGCGAGGTCGGCGGGTTCGGCCTGCTTCTTGCGGCCGGTGCCAACCGGAATCTTGCGACCAAGGATAACGTTCTCCTTGAGGCCGAAGAGACGATCCACGCGGCCGGCAACAGCAGCGTTGATTAGCACGCGGGTAGTGTCCTGGAACGATGCTGCGCTCAGGAACGAGTCGGTGCTAAGTGACGCCTTGGTAATACCGAGGATCAGCTGGTTGTACTTGGCCGGGACCTTGCCAGCCTTCACCAGTGCGTCGTTAGCTTCGACAACGGCGAGCTTACTGACGATGTCGCCGGTGACAAAGTCGCTGTCGCCCGGGTCCTCGATCTGTACGCGGCTGAACATCTGGCGCACGATAACCTCGAGGTGCTTGTCCGAGATGTTCTGCCCCTGCGCAGCAAAGATCTTGAGGACTTCGTTCATGATGTAGCGCTGAGTTGCCTCGACGCCCTGCAGACGCATCAGCTCCGGCAGGTGGATCGAACCGCTTGTCAGGCGCTGGCCAGCTACAACTTCCTGGCCGTCCTCAACGAGCAGCTGCTTGAAGCCCGGAATCTCGTAGCGGACAACGCTCTGGCCGGTCGGTACAATGATGATCTCCTCATCAGTTACCTCGGCCTTGCCGGCCATTGGAACGATCAACGGTTCGCTGCCGTCTTCGAGGCTTGCTACAACATCACCGATAGCGACGTCCTGGCCGCTGCGAACCTTGGCGGTGCGCTCGCCAAGCTTGAAGACAATGTTCTCTTTCTCTTTGGCAGTGATCTGAACGATGTAGTTGTCGCCGTCCTCCCAGACGTTGGCAGTACCAGAGATGTCGCTGAGGTATGCCTGACCTTTCGGAGTGCGGACCTCGAACAACTCTTCGACACGGGACAGACCCTGGGCGGTGTCATCAGCCACAGCCGCACCAGAACGGTGCTTGGAGTCCAGGCTCAACTGCGTACCAGGCTCACCGATGGACTGCGCAGCAATAACGCCGATCGGGTGGTGGCTGTCCACGAGTTCACCAGTTGCCGGGTCGACACCGTAGGACTTGCGCGGCACACCGTGCACGGTGGTGGCGCTGAGCACGCTCATGATCTTGACGCTTTCGATGGTCTCGTCGGCTTCGATGCCGTGTGCAATCTCCTTAGTAATCAGCTCACCGCGCTTGACGTGCTTCGGAACATCTTCGGCGGCGAAACGGCCCTCCAAGCGCGAAGCAAAGGTGACGCCGATTTCGATAGCGTCGCTCCTGTACATGGTGAAGCCTGGGTCGAGGTCTTCGCCCTCTTCTTCGATAGTAAAGACGTCCTGAGCAACGTCAACCAGACGGCGGGTTAGATAACCAGCGTCAGCGGTCTTGAGCGCGATGTCGATGAGCGCCTTACGGGTACCACGGGTACCGGTGAAGTACTCGAGCGGGTTTAGACCCTTGATGTAACCGGACTTAACCGGCAGCTCGATAACGTTACCGGCAGCGTCCTGCATCACACCCAGCATACCCACACTCATCTTCATCTGCGAGATGTTACCACGGGCGCCGGAGGTCAGAGCCAATGCCACCGGACCTTCTTGACCAACCAACTGCTCAGCGAGCAGCTCCTGAACCTGGCTGTCAACTTTCTTCCAGGTTTCAACGGTCAGACGGTGACGCTCTTCCTCGGTAATGAAGCCTTGCTCGTACTGCTCGTTAATGGCCTTGGCGCGCTCTTCGCCCTCTTCGAGCAGCTTCTCCATGCCCTTGATGTCGACGAAGTCGCTTACACCAGTGGACAGGCCGCTCACGGTCGCGTAGTGGAAACCAAGGTCTTTAAGTTCGTCAGCGATTTCCGCGGTCTTGTCCTGGCCGTACTTGCCGTACACCAGCGCCATAACCTGCTGCAGCTTCTTCTTGGTCATTGGCTCGTCCTGGAACGGGAAGTCCTCCGGGAAGACTTCGTTGAAGATCAGGCGGCCAACAGTTGTTTCGCGGATTTCGCCGCGGAACGGCACGCGCACGCGGGTCTGCAGCTTGATAGCGCCACGGTCCAGGGCCATCAAAGCCTCTTCGTAGCTTGAGAACGGACGCGGCTCAGTAGTGATACCGGCGCGCTCAAATGTCAGGTAGTAACAACCGAGCACCATGTCCTGCTCGATGTACAGGATCGGGGTACCGTCAGCAGGCTTGAGCAGGTTCTTGTTGGAAGCCATGATTTCGCGAGCTTCGGCCTGTGCGTCCTCGGATAGCGGCAGATGTACGGCCATCTGGTCACCGTCGAAGTCGGCGTTAAAGCCCTTACATACCAGCGGGTGGAGCTGGATAGCACGGCCTTCGATCAGTACCGGCTGGAAGGCCTGGATGCTCAAGCGGTGCAAGGACGGCGCACGGTTGAGCAGTACGTACTTGTCCTTAATTACCTCGTCCAGGGCGTCCCACACAGCGGTTTCGCCAGCCTCGATCATGCGGGTTGCAGAACGGATGTTGTGGGCCTGGTCACGGGCGATCAACTCACCGATGACGAACGGTTTGAACAGCTCAAGCGCCATCATTTTGGGCAGACCGCACTGGTAGATCTTGAGCTCCGGACCGGCAACGATTACCGAACGGCCGGAGTAGTCAACACGCTTACCCAGCAGGTTCTGGCGGAAACGGCCCTGCTTACCCTTGAGCATGTCGCTGAGGCTCTTCAGGCGACGGCGCTGGCCGGTCGCGGCAACGGCGCGACCGCTGCGAGCAGCATTGTTGTCAATGAGGGCATCGACAGCTTCCTGCAGCATACGCATTTCGTTGCGGCGGATAACCTCTGGTGCGTTGAGCTCGATCAGCTTCTTCAGACGGTTGTTACGGTTAATGACGCGGCGGTAGAGGTCGTTGAGGTCGCTGGTAGCAAAGCGACCACCGGTCAGCTGAACCATTGGGCGGAGATCCGGCGGGATCACCGGCAGTACGGTCAGACACATGCTGCCCGGCTCGATGCCGGCGCGCTCCATGCTCTCCAGCAGGCGCAGGCGCTTCATAATCTTCTTGCGACGCTGGCCCTTAGCCTCCTCAGCCTCCTTGGTAAGGTCAGCAATCAACTGCTTGAGGTCAATCTCATCCAGCAGTTCTTTCAGTGCCTGGCCACCCATGCCAACTTCGATGAGCTCGCGCAGCTCTTCGGGCATGTTGCGGTACTCAGCCTCGCTGATGAGCGCCAGCTTGTTAAGGCTGTCGATCTGACCTTTGAACTGCTCCCACTCTTTCTCGAGCTCGTTGAGTTCTTTGGTTTGCATCTCGGCAAGAGCCTTAAGGTTGGCACCTTCAGCCTGGGCTTCCTTCTCGTAGCGGGCGCGAATAGCTTCTTTGGCAGCAGCGTATTCGGCCTCTTTGTCCTGGCGGAGTTGGTCGCGCTTCTTTTCGTCTACATTCTTGATAATGTAGCTCGCAAAGTACGCAACACGCTCCAGTGCCTTGACGGTCATACCGAGCAAGAGACCAATGGCACTCGGCGTGCCACGCAGGAACCAGATGTGCGCCACCGGAACAGCCAGGCTGATGTGACCCATGCGCTCGCGGCGGACAATACTCTTGGTAACGATCTCGCCGTTCTTATCGACGGCAGCTTCGCGGCTGCGCACACCTTTGTACTTGGCGTCGTGCGGGTTAATGTCCTTGACCGGACCAAAGATGCGCTCGCAGAACAGACCATCGCGCTCCGGCTTCTGGGTACGGTAGTTGATGGTTTCGGGCTTGGTAACTTCGCCGTATGACCAGTCGAGAATGTCAGCAGCAGACGCGACCGCGAGTCGCACTGCATCGAAGTCGGCAATGTTGGTGCCGTATGTATAACTACGCATTCAGACCTCCTTCGGTCGCCTTAAGTTGTGTGCTATTGAGATCGGAGCGCAACATCTTTATGCAGCCTCCTTTTCTTCTTCTGGGTCGATGTCGGTGTCATCGCCTAACTGATGAGCTGTCGGCGGTTCTTCAGGAAATGCTACGAGTGACAGGTCTTCGTCGGCGCCTTCTTCGGGTATCTCGTCAGAGACTTCACCGCCTGCAACCTCGAATTCGTTGACCGCCTCTTCCTCTGAAAGGTCAATTTCTGAGATAGCCTGAGCCGGCACCTCAACCTCGGACGGGTGCTCGGCTTCGTCGCGGATGTTGGTAGCCAGCACGTCTTCAGCGTCAACCAGCTTGTCGCTGGCGACCAGGTCGACCTTAAGGCCGAGACCCTGCAGTTCCTTGACAAGCACGTTGAAGCTTTCCGGAACCTTCGGACCAACGATGTCGGTGCGCTTGATGATCGACTCGTACGCCTTGGAACGGCCGTACACGTCGTCGGACTTGATGGTAAGCATTTCTTGCAAGGTGTTGGCTGCACCGTATGCCTCGAGTGCCCACACCTCCATTTCACCGAAGCGCTGACCACCGTTCTGGGCCTTACCACCGAGCGGCTGCTGGGTAACCATGGTGTACGGACCAGTGGAGCGAGCGTGGATCTTATCAGCAACCATGTGGTTGAGCTTGATGATGTACATGCTACCGACAGTGGTGCACTCCTTGAACGGCTCACCAGTGCGGCCGTCGTACAGCTGTTGCTTACCGTCCTCGGGCAAACCAGCTTCCTTCAAAAGCTCTTCAATCTTCTCGATTGGCACGCCGTTGAACGACGGGCTGACAACCTTCATACCCAAAGCGCGGGCAGCCATACCCAGGTGCGTCTCAAAGAGCTGACCGAGGTTCATACGGGCAGCAACACCGAGCGGGTTGAGGATAATGTCAACGGGTGTGCCGTCCTCCATGAATGGCATGTCCTCGACCGGCAGAATACGGGCGATAACACCCTTGTTACCGTGGCGACCACCAAGCTTATCACCCACAGCGATCTTGCGCATCTGGGCAACGAAGACCTGGATCTGCATCAGCACGCCAGCCTTGAGTTCGTGGCCGTTCTCGCGGCTGAAGACTTTCACGCCGACGACCTTACCGTGCTTGCCGTTCGGCATGCGCTGTGAGGTGTCACGGACTTCCTTCGCCTTCTCACCGAAGATGGCGCGCAGCAAGCGTTCTTCGCTCGAAAGCTCCTGCTCACCCTTCGGAGTAATCTTACCAACCAAGATGTCACCAGGGTGCACCTCGGCGCCGATGCGGACGATACCGTCGTCGTCCAGGTGGCGCAGTGCGTCCTCAGAAACGTTCGGAATGTCGCGGGTCACGATTTCCGGACCAAGCTTGGTTTCGCGGACCTCGATCATGAAGTCAACGATGTGGATGGAGGTCAACGTTTCGTCCTCAACCAGCTTGCGGCTGATGATAATGGCGTCTTCGAAGTTGTAACCGCTCCACGGCATGAAGGCGCAGATGAGGTCCTTACCGAGCGCCAGCTCGCCGTTTTCGATGGACATACCTTCGATCAGGATGTCACCCTTCTTCACCTTGTCGCCAGAGGAGACAACAACCTTCTGGTTAATGCACGAGCCTTCGTTGGAACGGATAAAGTGCTGCGGCTCGTAGCGGACGCTGTTGCCGTCCTTGTACTTCACCACAACTTCGTCGGCGGTCGCCTTGACAACTTCACCGTCGTCTTCGGCCAGAACCAGCTGGCCGGTGTTGCGGGCAACCACAGCTTCCATGCCGCTACCAACAATCGGTGCCTGCGGCTTAATCAGCGGCACAGCCTGACGCTGCTGGTTGCTACCCATGAGCGAGCGGTACACGTAGTTCTTCTCAATAAACGGAATCAGACCAGCGCTCGAACCGATAATCTGGTTGCGGGCAGCGTCCATGTGAGTGATGGCGTCGCGGTCGGCCTCGCCAGGCATCAGGCGGATGCGGGCGCTAACACGCTCTTCGACAAAGCGGCCGTTCTCGTCAACTTCGTTACCGATACCGGCGATAATTGCCTTCTCTTCCTCGGAAGCGTCCAGCCATTCGATTTCGTCGGTGACCTTACCGTTGACCACCTTGCGGTACGGGGTCTCGATAAAGCCGTATTCGTTGACGCGGGCGTAGTTGGCCAGGTTGCTTACCAGACCGATGTTGGCGCCTTCCGGCGTCTCGACAGCACAGATACGGCCGTAGTGGGTGGCGTGCGCGTCACGCACCTCAAAGCCGGCGCGCTCGCGGGACAGACCACCAGGACCCATGGAGC
>CALKHY010000021.1 GCA_937988795.1 uncultured Candidatus Saccharibacteria bacterium | reverse complement strand
TATCTTAACCGATGACATGATCCCTGTTGCAGATAGGACGGTGGATGCGGCACTCTGCGCCAACGTGTTTATCGAAATGGGCAGCATCGAGCAGATAACAGCAGCTTGTCGTGAAATTGCGCGAGTGCTCAAGCCCGGTGCACCGTTAGTGGTGATTACTACCAACCCTGGCGCGCTTGGCGCGAATTTTTTGGATTACCGGTATGACCCGCCGAGCAAAGATATTAAAAGCGGCGATCGCATAACCTGCCATATTAAGGGCGATAAACCGTTTGATATCCAGGATTATTACTGGACTGAAGAAGATTACCGGCGAACCTTTATTGACGCTGGTTTTACTGTCGAAGCGGCAGAGCTGCCAACGGCAGAGGGCGAAGGGTGGCTGGACGAGACCCGTGTGGCGCCTGATATTGTCTTTTTGCTAAGAAAGAAGAATTAGGGCGCCTAGGCGGCCTTTTTGCGGCGGGAGAAGCGGCGGCCTTTGCCTTTGGTCGGGGCTTCTTCGAGGAGTTTCTTGCACTCTTCTTCGGTGAGGGTCTTGGGATCTTTGCCTTCGGGGATTTTGGCGTTTTTCTTGCTGTCGGTGATGTAGGGGCCGTAGGGGCCATTGACGACCTGGATGCCGCTCTCAAACACCTTGATGTACTTGTTCGCCTCTTGTTCGAGCTTGGCTTTGTAGAGTTCGCGGGCTTCGGCTTCGGTGATTTCGAACGGGCTCTTGGGCTTGATTGACACAAACGTCTTTTCTACCTGGATATAGGGGCCGAAGCGGCCGATGTTGGCCTTGATTTCTTTTCCGTCTTCGGTGGTGCCGACGATGCGCGGCAGCTCGAACATCTTAAGGGCCTGTTCGAGGGTAACAGTATCAATGGTAGTGCCGGCGGGCAGTGGCGCGAATGTGGGCTTTTCGTCGCTTTCGGTCTCGCCGCGCTGGAGCATGGGGCCGAAGCGGCCAAAACGCGCGTAGATAGGCTTGCCGGTCTTGGGGTCGATGCCCAGCTCGCGGGCCTGCGAGACTTCGGCACGGGTGG
>CALKHY010000020.1 GCA_937988795.1 uncultured Candidatus Saccharibacteria bacterium | reverse complement strand
TTGAGACGACGCGCAGTAACTTTCGTTTCTCGGTCATAGCAGCTCCCTCACATCAGTTATCTTGCCGGTGATGGCCGCGGCGGCCGCGGTGATCGGGCTCGCCAGGAAGGTGCGGGCACCCGGGCCTTGCCGGCCTTTGAAGTTGCGGTTGCTGGTAGAAATGCAGTATTTGCCGGCCGGGATTTTATCTTCGTTCATGCCCAGGCACGCCGAGCAGCCGGCACCGCGCATGTCAAAACCTGCGGCGCGGAAGATGTCTGCCAGACCCTCTTTTTCGAGCTGGCGGGCTACCTGTGTGGAGCCAGGCACCACGAACACCTCAACACCTTTGGCCTTTTTCTTGCCGCGCACGATATCGGCAATCCTGCGGAAGTCCTCAATGCGCGAGTTGGTGCAGCTGCCCAGAAACACGTAATCCACCGGATGGCCGAGCAGGGGCTTGCCTTGCCATTCCAGAAGACCCATGTAGGTGAGGGCGTCGATAAAGTCCGCGCGCTCGTTTTCGGCGGCAAAATCACTCTCTTTGGGGATGGATTGGGTAATGCCCATGCCCATGCCTGGGTTCGTGCCGTAAGTGACCATGGGCTCAATGTCTTCGGCGTTGATGATAAGCTCGCGGTCGTATTTGGCACCCGGGTCACTCCTCAGCGTACGCCAGTAGGCGACGGCTTTGTCCCACTCCTCGCCCTTTGGCGCGAACTTGCGGCCTTTGACGTACTCAAACGTCTTTTCGTCCGGCGCAATCAGGCCGCCGCGCGCACCCATCTCGATGCTCATGTTACAAATGGTCATGCGCGCTTCCATGCTGAGCGCTTCGATGGCCGAGCCGGAGTATTCCACAAAGTAACCGGTGCCGCCGCTCGCTGAAATCTTGGAAATGATGTAGAGAATGATATCCTTGGAGCTGACGCCTTTGCCAAGCGTACCGTCGATGCGGATGTTCATGGTCTTTGGCTTGTACTGCAAGATGCACTGGCTGGCAAAGACCTGCTCGATCTCACTGGTACCGATGCCAAAAGCGATGGAGCCGAATGCCCCGTGGGTAGAAGTATGGCTGTCGCCACAGACGATGGTCATGCCCGGCTTGGTGATGCCCAGTTCCGGGCCGATAACGTGCACGATGCCCTGGTACGGGTGTCCCAGCCCGTAAAGTCGCACGCCAAACTCTTTACAGTTCTTGGACAGCATTTCCACCTGGGCGCGCGACAGCGGCTCCGCGATGGGCTTGTCCTGGTCCTTGGTCGGCACGTTGTGGTCCATGGTGGCCCAGGTGCGTTCAGTGCGGAAGACCGGCAGGCCGCGGGCGCGCAGGCCGTCAAAGGCTTGCGGCGTCGTCACCTCATGGATCAAATGCGCGTCGATATAGAGCACCGCCGGATAGCCTTCCTGCTGATGCACGATGTGCGCGTCCCAGATTTTGTCGAATAACGTTCTTGGCTTACTCATACCGCCATCCTCTTTGCTCCTTTCCAAATAAAAAATCCCGCCCGGGTTGTTTCCGGGCGGGATGGTTGCTTCCTGTCAACGCGTTTACGGCCGCAGCCAAGCATCCCGTCCGGAACGGGCGAGGAGCTCGAGACCGAGGAGGTTGACAGTCTTCATATTCGACCCAACAGTAGCACAGCTTACAGTAACACGTCAAATTATTTCTCAGGAAATACCGAGATGTCGACGCTTGGGCGGAGCTTGGCGCACTCGGCGAGCGCGCTGTGAACAGGGTGGTTGAGGAACTTCTCGAATGCGCCGGTCGGCTGTGTGTTGGGATCGTCCAGTGCCGGGTAGGTAAGTTGCTTAAAGATGTAGTCAAAGCGCGGCGCCCACTTGCGCGCACCCAGACGGGCGGTGGTGGAGCAGTTGTCGACCATGTAAGCGATACCCTTGTAGTCCATGTACGGGTTGAGCGAGTCAACGGCCTCGATGATCGATTCGTTCACAATCTCT
This sequence comes from uncultured Candidatus Saccharibacteria bacterium, assembly GCA_937988795.1. GTDB lineage: Bacteria > Patescibacteriota > Saccharimonadia > Saccharimonadales > UBA4665 > PMNU01. The sequence continues at coordinate 1,745 of CALKHY010000020.1, read as the reverse complement.
GAGTAGGCGTGGCCATGCTCAGCCAGGATGTCGACCTGCGCAACCATGGTTGCCAGGTACACGCCGGCGGTGATGGGGTGGATCGGGTAGCTGTCGCGGTCCGTAGCCTCAGCGCGGACCTTTTCGCCTACAACCCACATCGGCGCGCCGTCAATCTTGCCCATCGGGTGGCGCTTGAAGCGCTCGGTCGTAGCCATCACCACACTTCTGATTTCGTTGCCGCTGGCAACTTCCTGGTAGATCTCAAGCAGGATTTCATGCGCCGGCTCGTAGGCGGCGTCGTAGGCTTTCTGGAAAATCTTCTTGTCTTCGTCGCTCAAAGCTTCGTAGACAGCCAAAAGGCCTTTCTTTGAGATGGTCTTGGAGATCGGGCGGGTAATGGTCTCAGCGGTTTGGATAAAGGCCTGCTCGTCGCTGGCGCCGTGATCCTTGAAGTAGGTGTACAGGCTTTCGCAGATACCGTGAATGCCACCAAGGAGCACGCCGCGCTCGCCAAAGATGTCGGACTTGTACTCGTTCTCGAGCGTAGTCAGGAAGCAGAACGGGGCACCAATGGCAATCGCCCAACCAATGGCAATGTCGGTAGCGCGGCCGTCGATGTCCTGGTGTACGGCAAAGCTACAGTTGATGCCTGCGCCGTTCGTGTCCTTGCCCTGCTCGTACAAGCGGCGGACAGACGGGCCCATACCTTTCGGGCAAACGCCGATAACGTTAATGTTAGCAGGGAAAGTGTCGTTCATGATCTTGAGGTAGCCCAAGAGAAAGCCGTGCGACAGGCCCAAGGTACTGCCGGGCTTGAGCGCAGCAAAGATCTTGGGATACTCCTCGGCCTGCGCACCGTCAGAGATGAGCAGGATAGTAAGGTCGGATTCTTTGATCACCTCGTACATTTCGCCGAGCGTGCCGTTCTCTTTGGTAAAGCCGGCTGCTTCGGCAGCCGGGATAGACTCGGAGCCTTCGCGCAGGCCCACCTTCACCTTGATACCAGTGCCCTCCAGGGAGTCGCGCAGGTTCTGCGCCTGTGCTGGACCCTGAGAACCCCAACCGACCACGCCGATTTGTTGAATACCTTCAAAGGCTTTCGGAAGGAGCGGGAACACGTCGCGGCCGCCGCGCACAATGTACTCGTCGCGGCCAGCTAAAGTTATTTTTTCTTTCTTAAAAACCTTGGTCTGAAAATCGTTAACCATCGCCTTACTCCTTTTAGCCTAGCTCAACTTTTGTGCGCCATTCGCTGTAGTCCGGGTCGGTGCCGCGCACCACGCCAAAGTACTTCTCGCGGAGCTTCTGGGTGATCGGGCCGATCTGGCCGTTGCCGATGGTGCGGCGGTCGATGCTTTCGACCCACGCCACCTGGCAGCCAGTGCCGGTAAGGAACACTTCGTCCGCGATGTAAAGCTCACTCCTTTCAACCGGCCGGGCCTGGGTGGGGATGCCCATATCTGCCGCCATCTTGATGATGGTGCGGCGGGTGATGCCTTCGAGCACACCTTCTGACACAGCCGGCGTGATGAGCTCACCGTTTCGGACCAAGAAGATGTTTTCGGCCGAGCCTTCGCTCACGGTGCCGTTTTCGCGGAGCAGGATAGCTTCGTCGTAGCCCTCGTCAGCCGCTTCTTTGCGCGCCAGGGCAGAGTTGATGTAGCCGCCGCTGATCTTGGCGCGGGACGGAATGGCGTTATCGGAAATGCGGCGCCAGCTGGATACTTTAAGCTGCAGGCCCTTGCCAAGCGGCATGTACTCGC
>CALKHY010000019.1 GCA_937988795.1 uncultured Candidatus Saccharibacteria bacterium | reverse complement strand
CCTTTTTTCGGGTCCTTTCCTATGACGTAAATTAATTTGTCCCTATAGTGTTCTTTAGAATTGCCAACTCCCCACTGACCGTTTACCTGAAAGCCCTTTAGCGTAATAAAATCATGATATATCTCAATAATCCGATTGCCGTCACCATATATGACAGCATTTTTGCCGCCCATAATTGTAATACGCGCGTTTTGGGTTCCTGACCGTACGCTCAGGATGTTCTGATAGTACGCACCGTCGGCCAGTCTCACAGTGTCTCCGGGTCTGGCGCGGTTCAGGGCAAGCTGGATAGTTGCTAATGGTTTTGACTCATCCAGACCGGTTTCGGAATCGCTGCCTTTCGGCGACACGTAATAGATCTGGCCTTCGGACGGGAATACATCCACCGCCCGATCCGCAAACCTGCCTGTTATTAAAGCTAGAATTACCATGCACGATAGCCCGGCTGCAATCGAAAATAACACGAGATACTTCCGATTACTGCTAATAAAATCTGATAGCGCAGACAACATCTTAAACATAGTAGCAAAGAACACTACGACAGCTATAAAAATTATCTATAGTAGTTGGTCCAGCCTACACTCTATAAGGGTGACGAATTGCTCTCTAGCCAGCGGATGTCGTCAAGGTAAGCCAAGGTGTCGGAGTTGGCGGTGAGGATTATTTGCAGGGCGGAATGTGTTACGAAGATTGAGGTGGGGATGTAGGCAAAGCCGAAGTCGCCGGTGCTGATGATGCTGATGCCCATGATGTACTGGCCGCTGATCCAGTTGAGGGCATCGTCGTATTCGTCGATATAGAAGCCGACTTCGCCGTCTGCAATCTGCCGGATGTCCAGGTAGCCCGATATGGTGTAATTATTGCCACCACCCACCTCAACGAGCGGCGAGAACAGGTGTCGGTTTTGTGTGCTGGAAACGAGTTTGATGGCGTTCTCCGGATTTTCCGGACTGCCCTGACCAGTGTTATCGTGTGTGATGTTGACGGGATCGTCGGTCGTCCAGCCGCCGCCTAGGCCCTCGTCGAACGTGCCGTTTGGCAACAGGTTCTCTGGTTCGGGTTCGGGGTCGGGTGGGGAAGTGCCAGCGCCGGCCGGTGCCAGGAACTGCACTTCGTCCAGGTAGCCGGTAATGCCGGAATTGGCGACCAAAATTATTTGCAGGCCAGCTTTTTTGACCGAGCTTGTTGATGCAATGTACGAGAAGCTGATAACCTCAATGCCAGTATCGCGCTTGGCGGTTTTGTACTGCCCGCTGATCCAGTTGCCATTGTCGTCGTATTCGTCGATATAGAAGGCAATTTCGTTGCCGGTGATTGTCTGGATGTTCAGAAAAGCGCTCACGTTGTACTCGAGCGTAAAGTCCACATCCACTTGTGGCGCGAAGAGCGAGGCGTTGGAATCGCCAGAGAGCAGCTTAATGGCGCTGGTCGGGCTTTCTGGCGCGCCGTTGCTACTGTTATCGGCACTGAAAGCAGTACTGTTGTTGGTCATCCAACCTTCGGCAATGCCGCTCTCAAAATCACTGTTCGGTAGTAGATTTTCGGTAGCGGGCGGCGGGGTCGAGTCCTCGTCTTCGAGCACGAACCAGCGGAAATTATCAACGTACGCCTGGATGCCAGAGCCTGGCGTTACGTACACCTGCAGCCGC
>CALKHY010000018.1 GCA_937988795.1 uncultured Candidatus Saccharibacteria bacterium | reverse complement strand
CGACCGCACCATAACCAACCATCTGTTTTCCTCGAAAGCCCCGCAAGTCATTGACTTGGCGGGGCTTTTCGTCATACAAGGCGGCACACAAATCGGCACACAAGCGGGGCTAAAATGGGCCGAAAGAGGCTAACCGGTGGCAGCGAAAGTTTGCCCCCGGAGACCTCGCGCCACTTTCCGCGCTTGGTGATCCAGCACTGCCGATCAGCCAGGAGCAGCTTGAAGTCTTCGGTTGTCATCAGCGCCGGTTCTGCTGAAGGAAGCCACGCTTTGCGTGCCTTGCGGTCGCGCACGGTGGGCGTTTTCAGCGAAGCCAGGTCAGCGATCATCAGCTTCCCTTTGACGCTGACGATGGCGAATTCCCGGTTTAGCGGCACCAGCACGTCTTCGAGGAGCCGTGCAGCGAGGAGCCTGCAATCTTCGTCCGAAGCGCCCTCAGGCGGAGGATCGAAAAACTGCTCCCGCACCGTGGCGAGCATCTTCTTTGCATCCTCGAGAGAGATGTCTCCCAGACCAGTTAGCTCGCCCGGATTGAGGGGCGGCTTTTTGGGTTTAGTAACGATTTCTCCAGAATCAAGTGCCGCTGGGTAGTATGAATTAATCATTCTAAAGCCTTTATAATAAGCCCATGATTGCCAGAAAGTAAGAGGCGGTACATAGAGAATAGTACCACCGTTTTGGCGCGGCATTTTATCATTTCGTGGAATAGAATGAAACAGTTTTGTTTTATTTGAAATTTATACAATGAGTATGGTATACTATTAGCAAATAACAAATATGGTGCTTGGATGCAAAACATAGTAACTGAAGATGTGCTTGAAGGTATAGCAAATCGCAGGTTCCTTTGTTTGAAGGAAGCTGCAAATCGGCTCGGTCTGACCTATGCGACAGGCCGTCGCCGCATTCTTCGAGAGGGTCTACCTATCTGGACGCTGCGAGGGCGTCGTTACGTCCGCGCTGCGGACCTGGAAAATCCCGCCCTGCGCGTGCCGTAGGTACAAAAAAGGGAGACCTCTGCGAAACGCCTTGCTGATGGTGTCTGCCCTTGATTCGCTTGGGCCTGCGGTGCGATGGCGGAGGC
>CALKHY010000017.1 GCA_937988795.1 uncultured Candidatus Saccharibacteria bacterium | reverse complement strand
TCGGCAACTTGCAGCGCCGACTGTGGAACCTGTTTTACTTTAACCAAAAAGCCTCCGCGATCCCCGGTGCGATTCAGGCGTACAGCTTGGGCTGACCCTTGAGGGCTTTGCGTTGAGCGCTCTGAGCCACAATACGTTGGGCTTTGCCCAAGACCTCATCGAGCGCCTCGCGTACCGCTTGGCCGATGGCACTGGCTTTACGATCCAGTTCACGGGCCAGCCGCCCGACGATCGTTCGCTGGCGTTTGATCGCTCGGCGCATGCGCTTGAACTGGCGTGCATGGGCATAGCGCCCAGCTTGGCGGCTCAGTTGCGCGCCTTCCTTGGCAAAGGTCTGCTTGAGCGCAATGCCTGTGGTCTTGGCCGCTTCCACCAGCTTGGTGCGTGCGGTCTCCAGCAACTGGCTGTCCGTCGGGTGTGCGATGGCCTTCTCCTTGCAAGCGTTTGACGGCAGAAACGAAATCCAGCCGGAAAAGGTGCATGGTCAAGTCGATTGCCCCGCCGCCACCTTTCTCTATCCTGCTGTCGTACCACTTTGGGCCGGTTACCAGCAGTTCGACCACGCCACCACCGATAGAAACATAAACCCGTTCGGTCTCATAGTTCTTCACTGGCTTGAAATCCGGGTCAGGTTTCCAATACAGCCCTAACAGATCGAGCGCCGTTTTCACGGGCATACCTTGCAGACGTGCCAGCAGCTCAGGGGAAAAAGATCGACGGGCACGGCTCATAACACCCTCCCAAACAAAAGGGCTACTAGGCCCTGCGGGCCTCTCCGGCCGCTACGCGGCCTGCGCGCCTTGTGGACAACGCTTCGCGTTGACACACAAGGCTTGCGGGCTACTCGTGATAAATAAATCACGGGGCTACTCCCGCCTTCGGCGGTGAGGGCCTACGGCCCAAGGCTTCGCCATTAGTAATACGCAGGGACTTGTGCCACGCATTATCGGCCTCCCTCCAAGATGTCGGGTTCCTGTAATACGCACGGACTTGTGCCACTTTCCGGGGGCATGGGCTTGCCGACGCGATACCAAGTACGGCGGCTCATCCCGAGAGCTTCCCAAGGCTTCCTGCGGCTCAAGCTGTTGGCCTCGTAAGTTGCCCGGTCGATGGCCCCGGCGGCCCGTCTGCGGGCCTCGTCGCGCTTCCTGTGGCGCTCCTTGGCAAGGGCAGCAAGCTGGCCGACCGGCGCCTGATGCTCACGCTCGTAGGCAGCCTGGCGCTACTGGCCACAGTACTGGCGCTCTTT
>CALKHY010000016.1 GCA_937988795.1 uncultured Candidatus Saccharibacteria bacterium | reverse complement strand
TCTGGAGCCTGCCAGTTCATGCACATGCCCGTGGCGTGGCTCGCCGCCGATTGCGTCGTGCACGTCTGCAAATGTGTCGGGGTTAAAAAACGCGGCAGGCGGCCATTACGTATCAAAATCAGGCTTTTTTGACCAGTAAAAAGACGCTCGGGCCAAAGTAAGTGCTGGCGAGCGTAGGTTGAAGGAATTTTTCGGCAGCGAGCATGACCGACTTTGGCACGATTTTCTTGAGCGTCGGACTGCGCAGGTTCGAGACGGACAATACTTTTTCGACCTTCAGTCCGGCGCGCGCCAGCTGCTTAATAACCGTGTGCGGGTTGTGATTAACAAATGCAATCTCGTCAGCACGGCGGTTGGCCTCAGAGCGGATATCTACTGGATCGAGCGGCATCCTTTTGCCTTTCAGGAAATGCTTGATCCGGTTGCGGGCGTGCAGGTAGTTGGCAACCTCGATGATCGCGTAGCCGTCCTTGGAAAGTACGCGTGCGATCTCGGCCAGTTCGGCCTGCGGGTCCGGCAGATGATGCATGACACGAATCATGGTCACGAGGTCAACCGACCCGTCCTTGAGCTTCAGATCATCAGCCTGCCACTGCTTGCGTTCTATCTGCGGATGGTCCTTGAGATAATCATTGGCCAGCTCCAACTGTTGCCGGCTCGGCTCGGCCAACGTTACGTTGTCGGCGTATTGCTCAAGCAAAACACAAAGTCGGCCGTAGCCGCCACCAACATCGACGGCATGCTTAAAGTGCTTCCCATTCAGCAGCCTGCGGATCGCCATTTCTTCGGCGGCGTTCTCGTACTCGCGACCCTCCCAGTACTTCAGGTAATTGTAATTACCTTTGTCGTAATAGTCGGCGCGTCTCTTCGGCGCCGTTTTTAACGCCTCTTTTTCTTTCATATGTCACTAGTATACTTCATTTGACGCGTGGGCGGAAACGCCTGTCTTTAGGCGCGCTCGACCAGGGCCGAATCCTTGAACGCCTTGCCCTTGCGGAGTAGCAGCAGGCCGTCGCGGAAATCGTATTCTTCGAAGCGTTCGTTCCGGGTTTTCTCGCCGTTAATGGAGATGGCGTTGTCGGCCAGCAGGCGGCGCGCTTCGGTCTTGGAGCTGGCGAATCCGGTCTCTACCAGCACTTCAATGATCTCCTGGCCGACGCGGGCGCGGACAGTCGGCACCTCTTTGCGCATGGCTGCCAGTACAAAATCGGTCACTTCTTCGAGCGGGCGCTTGCCAGTGAGGATTTCTGTGACGGCGCGGGCGGTAGCCAGCTCGGCGTCGCCGTGCACCAGCCTGGTCACTTCTTCGGCAAGGCGGATCTGGGCGCGGCGCTCCATCGGACGCTCGCGGTGCTCGGCCATCAAGGATTCAAGTTCAGGCTTGGTGATGGTAGTGTAAATCTTGAGGTAATCTTCAACACCTTCGTCATCGCAGTTGATCCAGAACTGGTAGAACTGGGTTGGGCTAGTCTTGTTGGGGTCGAGCCAGACGGCGCCGTCCTCGCTCTTACCAAACTTCTTGCCCGTTGCCTTGTTGATGACGAGCGGCATACTGAGGGCATGCACTTCCTTACCTTCTTTCTTGCGGATGAGTGGCACGCCAGAAAGCATGTTGCCCCACTGGTCAGAGCCGCCGATCTGCAACTCCACACCCTTGTTTTTGAACAACCAGTAGTAGTCGTACCCCTGGATCAGGCTGTAGCTGAATTCGGCGTAGCTAATGCCGCTGCCGCCCTCACCCATGCGGCTGGCGATGAAGTCGCGCTGGATCAGCTCGGTCATGCTGTAGTGCTTGCCAACGTCACGCAAGAATTCAAGGTAGCCTAAGTCTTTAAACCAATCGTAGTTATTGACAAGTTCAAACTGATTACCTGCAAAAATCCGCTTTACCTGTGCAGCCAGCCCGGCGGCGTTACGCTCAATCTCTTCCTTACTCTTGAGCGGACGCTCCTCGTCCTTGCCACCTGGGTCGCCTATAAGGCCGGTTGCGCCGCCGATCAATAGCACCGCCTTCCAACCATGCGAAGCCAACTGCCGCGCCATCATGTAAATAGCCAAATTACCGATCGTCAGACTGTCGGCAGAAGGGTCTGCGCCCAGGTAAAACGTCCTCGGCGTATCCAGCCAGGTAATGTCGTCAAACGTTTTGTCTTTTACAAAACCGCGCCACTCGAGCTCTTCTGATAATTTCATGTCAGACATCTGTCCTACTCCTTACTCAACACAATACTTGAGGCTTTTTTAGACTTAAGTTGCTATAGAAGTACTGATGGCGCACCGGATCCACACTGTTCGTCATATTACCTACCAGTATACCGCAAAAACCGCACTTGCGCCGCCAACAAAGCGGTTTGTTATAATAAGTCCATACGACCTTACGTAAGGAAGAGAGATTGCATCAAATACTATGACTGGGAAAACTACGCCTGCTGGCGACGATAAAAAACGCCGTTCCGCCAAAGGCAAAAATACATTCATGACCAAAAGCGGCAATGCGATTAAACTGCACCGCAGTCTCAGCGAGCGCATCAAAGCCAGCCGCGAGGCCCGGGCGCGTCGCAAGGCTGCTTATCTAGCGACGCTGCCTAAAAATCCGTTTAAACGTTTCCTGTACCGCCTAAAACCGCGCGAGCTGGCCCGCTACTGGTTTAGCCGCGACGGCGCACTGATGGCGCTTAAAATCTTTGGCGCCACTATTATCATTTGTTTCGTATTTATCGTGGGCGTTTTCGCCTACTTCCGCAAGGACCTGCCGAATATTAAAGATCTGTCGGTGCAAAACTTGGGCGGCAGTGTGTCGTACTACGACCGCACCGGCGACATTCTCTTATGGCAGGATTATGTCGACATTAAACGCATTCCGGTGCCCGCGGACCAAATGTCCAAACACATCCGCAACGCCACCGTTGCCGTAGAAGACAAAGACTTCTATAAGCACGGCGCCTTCGACATGCGCGGTATCGTTCGCGCGGCGCTCAACAACGTCTTCGGCGGCTCAACGCAGGGCGGCTCTACCATTAGCATGCAGCTGGCCAAGATTAGCCAGAATAACACCTACGAACGAACGTTCGCCAACAAGATCAAAGAACTCATCCTCTCCATCGAAATGGAGCGCGAGTACTCCAAGGATGACATCCTGACGGGATACTTAAACGCCGTTCCGTACGGCCCGCTGTCGGTCGGCGTGCAGGTGGCGGCACAGGATTACTTCGGTGTCGACGCCAAAGACCTTACCATTGCGCAATCGGCATTTCTTGCCGCGATTCCAAAGTCGCCGAGCGTGTACTCGCCCCACGGCCCGTACTTTGACGCCGAGGCGCTCATCGCCCGCATGCACTACATCATCGACCTCATGTACGAGCAGAAGATGATTACTAAAGAGGAGGCCGAAGAGGCGAAATCGGTAGACATTCTTGCCACGGTTAAGGAAAAGCAACCCTCAAAATACACCAATATTAAAGCTCCGTCGTTCGTGCAGGCGGCCAAAGACGAACTGCTTGAACGCTACAGCGACGAAGTGGTGAAACAGGGCGGCTGGAAAGTTATTACAACCCTCGACATGAACCTGCAGGAACTGGCACAAAAGGCCGTCAACGATGGCATGGAGCAAGTACGCCGACAAACCCCTGGCGGCAACTGCCGCGACAACCGCGGCCTGCCGTGCCGCGACGGCGCCACCGCTGCATTTGTGGCCATCGACAACGAAACCGGTCAGGTTGTTGCGCTTGTTGGTAACGGCGACCACGACATTGTGACCAACAAAGAGATTGGCGAACTGAACTTTGGCTCCCAGCTCTTTGTGTCGCCCGGTTCAACCTTCAAGCCGTACGACTACGCGGTATTCATTGAGAACAACAACGCCGGCGCCGGCTCGGTGCTGTACGACAATCGTGCACCATTGCCTGGCTACCCATGCACCAGCGACAACAACTGTCTGCGCGACTACGACCGAGTCTATCCTGGACCATTGACCCTCCGTTACGCGCTGGGCGGTTCGCGTAACGTTCCGGCTGTTAAGGCTATGTTGGCCGCCATACCGGACGACCGCAGCCCCGGCCGCGTTGCTTCGATCAACAAGACTATCGGCACCGCCGAGGCAATGATGGGCGTCACTGACAAGGAAAAGAAGAAGTACTGGTGCTTCTACCCGGGCACCGATGTCTTTACCGCTTCTAACAACAATAAGTACCGCGAAGAAAACCAGACGCAATGCGGTGCCTCGTCGGCTATCGGTGACGGTGCCTATCTGCACCTGGACGATCACGCCGCCGGCCTGTCTACCTTTGCTCGCATGGGTCAGCAGATCCCACACACCTACATCCTGAAAATCAAAGACTCTGCAGGTAAGACTGTATACGAATTTGAGCAGCCCAAGGCCAAGCAGATCTTAAGGCCAGACACTGCATACAAGATCGGAA
>CALKHY010000015.1 GCA_937988795.1 uncultured Candidatus Saccharibacteria bacterium | reverse complement strand
TAGAAATTCCAAATTCCAAGCACCGAATTCCAAAGAAGCATCAAATTCCAAAGACCAAATTCCAAATAATGTCCGAAATTCCAATGACCGAATGATCAAAACGCTCTAGCGTTATGGAAGTTTCGGTCCTTCGGATTTTAGTCATTGGAATTTTATTTGGAATTTGGGATTTGGAATTTTATTCCTTGAGCGCATCGTAGATGGTAGCTGCAAAATCAGCGATAGGGGCCGGACTACCATTTCCATAGCTCAGGATGGCGACGACGTACTCGCGGCCGTTCGGCAGCGTCATGATGCCGACGTCGTGGTAGTTGTACTCTTGATTCCAGCCGACTTTCGTGTCCCAGGTTGCTTCAGGTGCGCCTTGCGGCAGGCCGCGGCGGTACTTCTCGGGCTGCACACGCATGGCGTTGCGCAGGAATACGGTATTTTCGGCGTTCAGATCGCGCCCCTCAACGATGTATTGCAAAATCAGCGCTGAGTCGCGCGCCGTGGTGGTGATACCGGCAAAAATGGTGTTTTCAATCCCCATTTGACTCACGCGCTCGCGCAAGGTCTCCTGCCCCATATCGGCCATCATGGCCTCGCCACACGGGCTATGAGATTCGCGGATCATCAAGTCCACGCATTCCTTGCGCGTATAGCCACCCCACAACTCCTCGTCCGGATTTTGCGTGCCGTTCTGAAAATCTACCAGTGCGAGATACGCCACGAATAGTTTGTACAAGCTAGCGGCAAAATACTTCTCGTCCGGCTTGTTCGAGGCGATGATCTGCTTGTTTGCCGGGTCGTACACGACAATACTGTACTCGGCAGATTGCTTTGCCAACCACTCGTCAACAACCGGCTGCAAATTAACGAGCGGCGGCATTTCCGGTTTTTCTTCGGCTTGCGCGGGTTGCTCAACCTGTTGCAGCTGTCCACCAGCCTGTTTGCCATCCTTAAAAATCATGGGGCGAACAACAAAAAACACCGCGGCAATCAGCACAATTACCACCGCAAAAACAATAAATACAAGCGGCTTCTTCCGCCGCTCTCGCACCGGGCGCACATATCGCTGCACAACTGGCATGTAAAAATTATACCAGTCCGCACCGCCAGTCGGCCGAGCATGTGATACGATAAGCATATGCGGAATATCGTACTGATTGCTCACAATCTGCGGAGCACCCATAACGTCGGCTCACTCCTGCGCACTGCCGAAGGCCTGGGCGTAAGCAAAGTAATTTTGAGCGGCTACACACCGCATCCGGCACACGCTCATGACCGCCGGCTGCCGCACGAGGTGGAAAAGATTACTAAAAGCATCAACAAAACAGCTCTTGGCGCCGAAAACATGGTGAAGTGGGAATACCACCCAGAACTGCCACCGGTGCTGGACAAGCTCAGAAAAAGCGGCTACACCATCGCTGCCTTGGAACAAACCGATGACGCGCGCCTGCTACACAAATACCATCCACCGGAGCAGATTGCCATCGTCGTCGGCCGAGAAGTCGAAGGTATTGAGCCAGAAATACTCGACGCCTGTGATCTAGTGCTCGAAATCCCAATGTTTGGGCGCAAGGAGTCCTTCAACGTTGTCCAGGCTGCCGCCATGGCGCTCTTCCACTGCCGGTTCGCCAACTAGAGATCTTCACTAAACGAAATGCCGCTTTTCAGGATAAAATCTGCCTGGTCGGGCAGGGTGTTTTCCGGCATTTCCTTAAATACAGCTACTTTTTTGCCCTGCCACTCGCTGCCGCGCAATTCGCCGCTCCGGGCGCGCGCTTCCAGTACAATCGCTACCGGCCAGCCGAAGTAGCCGTCTTTGTGTTGTTTCGGATATTCCATATATCCCAGACAGCCGATGATGTCTATTTCGAGGCCAACCTCATCCCTTGCCAGCCGCCGCGCAGCGTCTTCGACCAGCTCGCCAAACAAAATCGTGCCGCCTGGCAAGTGCCACGTGCCAGCTGATGGCGGATGCGTACGCTTGACCATCACCACACCACCATCCATGCGAATTACCATATCAACGCTAGCCTTCGGCACCCGCGAATAAATCCGTTTGAAATCATCAAACGGCAACCACATTTTGTGTCTTTTTGTTTCCATGAACCCTCCTTGCTCGCCGTCTACTATATCAGCCCGGCCGAAAAACACAAACAGTATGCTATGATAAAAACAACATGGTCCTTGTCGCGAACAAAAAGAAATCGGTTCCAGTACACGAAAAAAAGCGCCACGGGCGGCACCACAAGCGCACACCCGACTACCACAAGCCGTACTGGCCGTACCTGCCGATGGCGCTGATTGTCTTCCTTGGCATTCTCGCGAATACTTTCTGGGGCACGATCCAGCACAGCATACTCGGCTACGCGACAGACATGAGCATCAGCGGCCTTTTGCAGGAGACTAATAAACACCGCACCGACAACGGGCTGCCGGGCCTGACGCTCAACGACCAGCTCACCCAGGCCGCGCAAGCCAAGGCCGAAGACATGGCAGCGCGCGACTACTGGTCGCACAACACGCCCGAGGGCAATCCGCCGTGGATCTTCATCACCAATGCAGGTTACCACTACCAGACTGCCGGCGAAAACCTGGCGTATGGCTTCCTGAACAGTACTGCAACTGTTGAGGGCTGGATGGGCAGCGAAGGGCACCGAGCCAACATTCTGAATGCCACCTATAAAGAAGTCGGTTTTGGCATTGCTAACTCGCCAAATTACCAGGGCACCGGGCCAGAAACGATCGTCGTGGCCATGTACGGCTGCCGCACTGCCTGCACCGTTACTGCTGTTGTACAGAAATCCAAGACCCCGGCTGAACCTGCACCCCAGCCCGAGCAAAAACCAGCCGCACAGCAGGCGTCAGCGGCCGAACCGGAGCCCGAACCTGCGCCCGAGGAAGAGATGACTGTCACGCCGGTTGTTGCTGCTGACGAAAAGAAAGACGACAAAGACAGTGACGCCGCGCCGGCCGCCATCACCACCAAGAAAATCGCTCGCATTCAGCTGCTTTCCGGCGCCACTGCCGCCTGGAGCGCCTTTGCTGTCAGCGCGATCGCAAGTGTCGCCATTGCTGTCTTCTTCCTCCGCCACGGCCTGATGCTCCGCCGTGCGCTCGTCAAAGGCGAGGCGTTTATTCACAAACACCCGGTGCTTGACATCACCATCGTGGCCGTTGCCACCATCGGTATCATCCTCACCCAGACCGCCGGCATCATCCGCTAATTGCCGAAAGGTCAGTACAATATTCTATTGCATTATACAAGGATATATTGCATAATTAGCAGAATATGTATAGTTCTGGTTTTGAGCATCCAAGTTTTATGATTTCTCCCGATGCCGTCACATTCGGGGCGAAAGAAATGGGAGCGGTGACAAATGACTTGCACGCACATCTGAAGACCATTTTTGACTTTGCCGGCAACCATAGGCAAACGACCGCCAATATGTGCGAGGATGTCCCCGCGTTCCACCAAACCTACATCGAAGGCATCGACGGCACCCGCCTGACAATCCGGCCAGAAACTGTGCACAGCGCCCAACCTGCGCCCGGCCGAACCTATCCTGTCAGATTTCACATCGACACCCAGCTCAACCCCTCTAATCCTCAAGAGATCTCCAGGATTACCATACATGGCGCGAACGATGATGAACCCAACGTCGTATCGGGGGTACGCTTTCTCCACGGCGCCGATGGCCACGCGCCCGAAACCGTTGAACTGAACAGTGCAGAGCTTTTTGGCGCCCTCGCACAGATAAAAGGCGTTCTTGAGACGTGGCACTTCCCAGCAATGTACGACCAAATACGCCAAGTGCCGGGCGCGCAAGAGATTGTCGAAGGTGTCGAAGCCGAAGAAGCACAGCATATCGTTAAAGCGTTGCTTGCCGCAGAAAAAATCCCGACTGCCGACATCACGTCCGATACACGCATTGTGTTCGACGTACTGAACCCCATCGAAGATGCATTTGAGTCTCCGTACATAATAAAATGCGTAGTTGTCAGCCGCTTGGACGACGCCAACCGGGACAGAGAGGGCGGCCTAATATCAGAGGTATATCTTGACTATCTGGATATGGAAAGTGGTTCAGTCCTCTCTCTTATGGCGCGGATAATTGATGATGGGCCGCACAGCAAAAAAATGCTCCAATTTTGGTTCTTCGACCTGGCCAACCAGCAGCCCGAAGGTGTTCCTATAGAGCCTATCGCTTTGGATCCGGATGCACGTCTGGGATTCCTGGCCGCCATGCGCAAACAGCTCACGTACGGCACCATTATCCGCGACGACGTTGACGGCGCTATTGAAGCTTAATATTCTGCGGACCGGCTAACTGCTGGAGTTTTTCGAGCGCGCCGTTTTCGGCGCGGATTTTAGCGGGGAGTTTAATGATTTGTTTTTTGTCGGGCGGACCGAGGACGAGGACAACTTCGGTGTCGCCTGGATTTTCGTCGATGGTTTGTTTGAGCGAAAGGAGTAGCTGCTGGTCGCCGCCGTCTTTGAGCCGGATGAACAGGCGTGGGTTGGCCGGGGCGGGTGCGGTTGCTGCCTGCGGCTTGGCAGCGAGCACGGCTGCGGCCGGTGATTTCCTGCCGCCTGTGCCGGGCAATTTAAGCTTCTTGCCCGTAGCCTGGTACGCTTGCGCCTGCTCGGCGGTGATCTCGCGGGCGTCGTCGACGATGACTTTTATTTCTTCGCCAATGTTTCCGTCGCGGTCTTTGGCGCTCAGCTTGCCGCGCACCAGTACAACGCGGTCAAGCTGCCAGAGGCCGGTAGTTTGCTGGTAGGCGTTCGGAAAGAGGATGAGCTCGATTTCCCCGTACTTGTCTTCGATCTTAATGAACGCCATTTTTTGGCCGTTCTTGGTAGTGATTTCGCGCATGTCGATGATGGCGCCGCCGACAACTACGTTTTTGCCGTCGTGCTCGGGCTTGAGCTCGCTGATCGGCATGGTCTGCTCATCAAGATACGTTTCGTACATCGACAGCGGATGCTGGCTGAGGTATAGGCCGAGGAGTTCGCGCTCCCAAAGCAGCTGTTCGCGCGGATTATAGATGGTAGTTGGCTTTTCGAGCGTGAGCTTGGGCTTCGAGATCTCAGCATGTTCCTCGCTCATGCCAAAGAGGTCGACCTGGCCGCTTAGGGCGTCTTTTTGCAGGCGGTTGGCGTAAGCCATCATCACGTCCAGATTGTGAAGTAGCGTGGAGCGGTCGCCAAAGCGGTCGAGTGCACCAGCTTTAATGAGGCTTTCCATAGCCTTGCGGTTGACGACGCGGACCGAGACGTTGGCGAGGAAGTCCTCGAGCGAGTCAAACTGATGGTCGGCGCCGCGGGCGCGCAAGATTTCCTCTACCGCGCCGGTGCCGACATTCTTGATGGCGTCCATACCGAAGCGGATGTCGGCCTTGCGGTTATCGCCGTCCGGCACAACTGCGAACTCGTGGTACGATTCGTTGACGTCCGGCGGCAGCACCTTAATGCCCATGTGCTGGCATTCGCTGATTTCGATGGCCAGACGGTCGGTGTCATCGGCGTCGCTGGTCATCAGCGCGGCCATGAAGGCCGACGGATAGTGCGCCTTGAGGTACGCCGTCCAGTACGCGATCAGGCCGTAACATGCGGCGTGCGACTTGTTGAAACAGTAGGCCGCGAAGTCCTCAAGCTGCTTCCAGAACTTCTCCATTTCAGCCCGCGGGATGCCGGAGACGCGCTCGCCGCCCTCGATCATCTTATCCTTCATCTTGGCCATCAGGTCGGCTTTCTTCTTACCGATGGCCTTACGCAGGGTGTCCGCCTCACCGCCGGTGAAGCCGCACACTTCCTTACTGATCTGCATCACCTGTTCCTGGTACACCAGCACGCCATAGGTGTTCTTGAGCGCGTTTTCCATGGTCGGGTGCGGATAGGTAATAGGCTTGAGCCCGTGCTTGCGGGCGATGAAGTCATCGATGAACTGCATCGGGCCTGGACGATACAGCGCCACCATAGCGATGATGTCCTCGAACACCGTGGGCTTGAGCTCCTTAAGGTAGCGCTTCATGCCCGCAGATTCAAGCTGGAACACGCCGGTGGTGTCGCCGCGCTGGAAGAGCTTGAAGGTCTCTTCGTCGTCCAGCGGAATCTGGTTGATATCGATCTCCTTGCCGTATACGCGCTTGATGATACGCAGGGCGTTCTTGATGATGGTCAGGTTCGACAAACCCAAAAAGTCCATCTTTAAGAGGCCCAACTCGTCCACCGGCCCCATCGGGTACTGGGTCGTCACCACGCCCTTCTGTGCCATTTCGAGCGGCACAAATTTGACGATTTCGTCCGGCGCAATCACCACACCGGCAGCGTGCACGCCGTGGCTTCTGATGGTGCCCTCAAGCTGCATGGCGAGGTCAAAGACGCGCTTGGCTTCGGCGTTTGTTTCGTACTCGCGCTTGAGGTCCAGGTCTTCCTGCAGCGACGTTTTGAGCGGAATGTGCCGCCCCTGCACCGGCGCCGGAATCATCTTTGCCAAGCGGTCGGCTTCGGCGTACGGCACCTGCAGCACGCGCGCCACGTCGCGCACGGCGTTACGGGCAGCCATGGTACCAAAGGTGACGATATTGGCCACGCGGTTCTGGCCGTATTTTTGGGCGCAGTATTCAATCACCTCGTCGCGGCGCGTGTCTTGAATGTCGATGTCCACGTCGGGCATGCTGATACGGTCGGGGTTGAGGAAGCGCTCAAACAGCAGGTCGTACTTCAGCGGGTCGAGCTCGGTGATCTTGAGGCTATAGGCAATGATGGACCCGGCCGCACTACCCCGCCCCGGGCCGAACACAATCCCCTGGTTCTTGCCCCAGGTCATGAAGTCGGAGATGATGAGGAAGTAGCCGCTAAAGCCCATCTTGTCAATGATGCTCAGCTCGTACTCGGCGCGCTCCAGCACATTGGACGGCAGCGTCTTTTTTGCTTCTTCAACGCTTAAACTCTTAGCCTCTTCCTCGGTTTTGCCGCCGTAGCGCCAGGCGAGGCCCTGGTAGGTCAACTTGGCCAGGTATGTTTGCTCGGTTTCGCCCTCGGGCACCGGGAATTTGGGGATGAGGATTTTGCCGAGCTCGATCGTCACATCGCAGCGGTCGGCAATTTCGCGGGTGTTTTTAATAAAGTCCGGATGATCTTTGCCCCAGCGCTGGATAACTTCTTTCGGGTCGGTCACATGCAGCTCAAAGTCCGCCAGGCTCATGCGCTTTTCGTCGCTCAGGAACGAGCCTGTCTGGATACACAGCAAAATCTCGTGCGCAGTTTGGTCTTCGTGCTTCAGATAGTGCGCGTCGCAAGTAACCACACATTTAAGATCAAGTTCCTTAGCGAGCTTAATGAGTTGCTCATTAACCTGCTCCTGCTCCTTCCACTTGCTCGGATGCTCAGGATGGCCGTGGTCCTGCACCTCGATGTAGTAGCGGTCGCCAAAGACACTCTTGTACCACTCGGCAATTTCTTTGGCTTTATCGTACTGGCCCTGGCGGATGGCGTCGCCCACTTCGCCACCGATACAGCCGGAGAGCACAATCAAGCCTTCGTTATACTTCTCGAGCACCACGTGGTCGATACGCGGCTTGTAGTACATGCCCTCTAGGTTGGCAATAGTACTGAGCTTCATCAGGTTCTGGTAGCCAGTGTTGTTCATGGCCAGCAGAATAAGGTGGTAGTATATCTTATCCTTGGCCGGGTCTTTATCTGCCAGCGTACGCGCCGCCACGTACGTCTCCATGCCGATGATCGGCTTAACGCCGTTCTCGGTCGCCGTTTTGTAAAAATCGATCGCGCCAGACAGTGTGCCGTGGTCGGTCTGCGCCACCGCCACCATGCCGGTTTCCTTGACGTATTCAATCAGCGCCGGGACCTTGGTCAACCCGTCGAGCAACGAATACTGCGTGTGATTGTGCAAATGCACATAATCACTCGGCTGCAACCCAGAAACAACTTCCGTACCGGCCATACCCTCCTCAAAATAACTACAACCAGTATACCCAAAAACCCAACCATCCGTGCAGCACTTCTTTTACAACACAAGACAAAGTGTCCCGAGTCGGCGACTATACCCTCACAGCGAGTAGTGCGTTACGCGCGGCACGGCTTACGCCGTTCCGGCTGCACTGCGTCTGACCCTACTTGCTGTGAGGGGATAGTCGCCCAAAAAGAACATCCGCGCCAAGATTAAAGATTGATATTACGACTGGAGACCGAGCGCATAAGTAAACTTGGCACTTGCGGGCCTCTGATTAGTTTAGGCTCATTCTCGTGACAGGGTCGGCAGGGTTGGTAAGATCCAGGCCCAGGGCTTGACGCATTGCATCCTTGGCCTCAATCATGGCCAGCTGGGTCTTTAATGACGAAATTTTGTAGTCATATCCACTATGTATGCTGTGGTCATACCCATACGGGGGGTATGTAATAACAGCGTGGTTTTTGGGATCGTACAACTCTAGAGAGTGCATGAGCTGTTCGTCGGCAAAATACTCACGGAGGACATTGTGCTCACCCCGCTCCAATCCGCGCATTCTGGAAAGCGCGAGCACCAAGGCGGCGTGCTTCAGATAGGTGGGCTTGTTGGCATCTTGCATCTCTTCTGATGCTTTCTCTTGAAGCTCGGCATGGGTTTTGTTCACGAGGTCTTGTATCTGCCTCCGGCCAATATGCGGGTAACCACTGCCGTAGCCAGTCTCTGAGGGGATTGACAGTCTAAACTGTCCAGCACCTGAGTTCCCGATTGGGTCAGTAAGCTCTCCTTCCATGCAAAACCTGAAGCCCTGATTGCCATTACTGCGATACCCGCTTGGTTTAATACGAAAACTTAATGGGCCTTGCAACATACCAGCATCAGTGCCGCCTGGAAGCATGTGCCAATATACGTTCGTTCTAACGACCGGGTCTCCCCGATCTGCGGTAGCGTACTCGGCGGCGAGCAGCGTGATTTCCTTAAGACGCTCCGCTTTCTTTTCGTGCAAGGCTTGCGGCTCCGCCAAGATCATCGCTGCCCTGACCAGGCGAGCGCGCGCAACCGGATTGCCCTCTGCCTGCTTTAGTAATACGTCGAAATACGCCCCGACATGCTTTACTGTTTCGTCCTTCAGGTTAACCCGGGGCGCACTTAGGACCTCTGCCGCGCCGGCAACCAACTGTTCGAAGTCAGCAATAGGATCAACTGCCGGGTCGAGCTCTCCATACTGGCTCCCGGGGGCAGGAAACTCGCCCATCTGCTGGGCCAATATTTCGGCCTGCCCTATCGCCGCCAACGGCGTTCCGGAATGGACACTTCCATCAACGTACTTCATGAGACTCCTCCTGATAAGTTTTGCCTAGATTAGCATTATACAATATAAGCATACTGATTGCCAGTATGGGCCTGTTGTCAGGACAATAAAAATACTACCGACACTGCTTGCGTCTGCGGCTAGCATACAAGCATGGAGATTGAGCCGCATCCCTCGAGAATTGAACTAGAACTAGAGAACGAACTAGAGAACGGTTCTCTAGAATACTAAATTTATTGTCTAGTATTCATCGCATGCTAGCTGGTGTTTAATGACTTCCAGTTCTCGTTGCGCTTTTTCGTAATCGGATACGAACGCCTCGTATTGTTTGGACGAATCGAAGAGTGACAGGATGCGCTCGGGCTTCACCCAATCCGCACCTTGTCCGCCCAGATAGAGGCCTATCGAGCTGTACGGGTAATTCCTCCAACTTTTCGGATTAAGGTGGATGTAGCGGGTGATGTGCTCCAGATACTTCTGATCTGAAATCAACGCCGCCTTGTATCGGCTCTCGAACAGCGAGCCACTGCGCTTGTACTTGGTATTGAAATACCGACTGTAACCGGTCATGACGCCGCGCATCAGACGTTGCATGGCGCCCTCTTCCTGTTGGTAGAGCAACAGGTGGAAGTGGTTAGGCATCAGACAGTAGCAGAGGACTTCTAGGCTGTCGCCCAGCTTTTCGTATGGTATACCGGCTGAGTTTTTGACTTCCTCGTCGCACAGATAACGGCGGAATACGTTCAAGAAGTGGAGATAGTCGTCTTCTTTCAGGAATATCTCTTGCCGACTATTGCCGCGCGCATAGACGTGATAATAACTTTCGGCCAAATCCAATTTCAGAACATTCCGGCTAGGCATAAGCTGCCACATTAAACCACATTTTCACTAGTCTAGAGAACCGTTCTCTGAGTCCCAGCAGGACTATTTGCCGCTTACGAGACGAATGATCAGGCCGCCAATAACGGTGTAGACGACTAATGCGATTAACGCTGTCCAGTCAAAGACACTCGGCGTGACCAGCCCCGGCCCCTCCACAACCGCAGTATCCTGGCCAAAAATACCGGCAAAAGGCGCTACGAGCGGCGAGCTCCAGTCGTACACCCAGTTCACAAAAGCATTGGCCGGATTGGCACCCAACAGCCGGAGTACAAACCTGAGCGCCACCAGTGTGCTGATGAATCCTACGATTGCTGATAAAATACCCGCAAACATGCCGCTTCCTCCAAATCTATTCTAACTATACCGCATTCTCCCATGTAGACGCGAGCATTGTATCACCTGACAGCAGGTTATTCGGCGTCAATTGCCACCGCCTGTCGGATGTAGTCGGCGAGCGCTTCTTCGTTGAAGTCGTCTATTGATTTGACGAAGACGTTGCGGTTTGTCTTGCCCTCGCCTTTCAGTAAGCCGTATTTGTCGGTAAATTGCGCGCCCTTGGAGAATGCAAAATTCACACCTTTCTTGGTGGGGCTAATGACGATAATGTCGCGCTTGAGCCGGTACACCGGCACGCTGTAATACTTCTCGGTGCCGCCGCGCATGCCCTCGGTTACCTCTGGCGCAACCCTCTTGATGAGGTCGCGGAACGCTTGTACGACCGGCCGATACTCCGGTAGCACCT
Organism: uncultured Candidatus Saccharibacteria bacterium; assembly: GCA_937988795.1. Taxonomy (GTDB): domain Bacteria; phylum Patescibacteriota; class Saccharimonadia; order Saccharimonadales; family UBA4665; genus PMNU01. The sequence continues at coordinate 6,271 of CALKHY010000015.1, read as the reverse complement.
TTTTCCCCATAAATTCGTCGATTGTCATTGCTCGTCCACCCCCTAATCTGTATGCCTTTTCTATTAAAGCACAGTCGTGAAAGGCTGCTAACTAGCAGGGGCGCTATTGGAGCGGATGCAGCAGCGGTCGGAGCTGGTCCGGTCCGGCACCAAGATCTCTTGCCACCTGCTCCCATTCGCTGGCCAATATTGCGCCCGGCTGGCGCTCTACCGATTGGTGGCCATCACTCTCTTTTACTCTTACAACGAGCGATCCCTCGTGCAGATCTGGAGTTACCCCACCTTCTTCTAATCTCTGGCGTAGTTGGCTGGTTGCAAAATGCAAGCCCCGCGCCACCATTGCGGCGGTATGCTGGTCTACAATTAATAATTGTTGCGTTGCTACCCTTTCGAGTGTCTCTGCAGCTTGTAGCAGTGCGCAAATTTCTCGGGTAAGCACACTATCGTTTCTAGCCACATCCGGACGCATGTTACCGGTGGCAGGATTGAACATGAACCGTTGCGCTTCATTTCTGAGGAAAGATGCACCCGTTGCCAACACAGCCACGTCGCTTACGTCTAAACTGCCATAGCGCCTTACCTCGTATCCTACTGCTACTCGTATCCTACTGCTACGCCGCCATCGCGCCTTGCCGCCCTCATATGTACTCCTTGTTTTATGGTAAGTATATTATACCATCAAATATCAATAGGGTAAAAACTGGTCTGTTCGAAGCTATGATATGGCGCCGAATGCGATAATCCAACTCCCTGCCAAATCACTATGAGGCAGACTGGATGGACTCGCTTGTTGTTACCGGGGCTTACGGCCGCCCTGGTTTTTGATTTGTCCTTTCGCGCGGCTTGCACCCTGTTGCACATCATTTGCCACCCGAGCGGCCTGTTCCTGGCTCTTTTGGTAAGCGCTTTCCCAGATGCGGGCGGCCATTTCGCGGCCGCCGAGGCCGAAGGCCAGCGCTGCGCCGAGCGATGCGCCGCCTACCAGTGCAGCGTAGGTGATCGTCACGATCTCCGGCGCAATACGCAGCTGGTTGAGGATCATGAAGATCGCGAGCCCCATCACTAGCGCCGGCGCTGCGCCAGCAATCACCTTGCCAGTTGGTGTTTTACCCATGATATTTGTTATAAGTTCGGCAATACCGGCCGAGATGGCACTGGCGATCAAAAAGATCAAAAGCGCAGCAATGATATTCGGTACGTACGAGTAAAAGCTGCGTACCAAATCAGTCAAAAGCGTCACGCCGAGCGCCCCGACAGCAAGCGAGATTGCGCCAATAAAGATTACCCAGAACGCAATAGATGCAATCAGATTACTCGGCCGCGGAAACGCGCGCTGGATGATATTGCCGCCATTGCCCGAATGCAGGCGCTGGTCAAGCTTAATGCCATGTAGTGCGCGGCGGACAAGCCCGGCAATGACCTTCGCCACAAAATAACCGATGACGAGAATAATGAGCGCGCCAATCAGCTTGGGCGTCCAATCCATCACCCCTTCGACAAATTTGTCCCAGAATTCCGACCATCTGTCCACTTGTTCCTGCATACTGCTTATCCTCGCTTAATGCTTTAACGGTAACAGCACTGAACAAGCCTAACAGTTAAAAAAAGCACAATCACGTTCCCTCGCAAAATCAAATACTGGTATACTCAGGGTGATGCCGAATTTGTCAAATCGTAGGTTAATGGGGGACGAGTACACAGCATGAGCGCCGATACACAAGCTGATCAGCTAGCAGTTAATACCATCCGCATCCTGTCTGCGGCGCAGCCGGAGTGGGCCAAAAGCGGCCACCCAGGTGGTGCGATGGGTGCGGCCGATTTTATCCACGTACTCTTTAGTGAGTTTATCGTGGAAGACCCGGACGACCCTACGTGGCCGTTCCGCGACCGCTTTTTCCTTGACCCTGGCCACATGGGCGCCATGCTGTACAGTGTCCTAGCGCTCACCGGCCGCATGCCGCTTGAAGAGCTCGCGAAGTTCCGCCAGTGGGGTTCGCTCACGCCCGGCCACCCCGAGCGCGACATTCTCCACGGCATAGAGAATACCAGCGGCCCGCTCGGCCAGGGGCACGGCTTTGGCGCTGGCGCAGCCATCGCTGCCAAATTCCTTGAAGCGCGCTTTGGCGACTGGACAAAGCACACCATTTACGCCTTCATCAGCGACGGCGGCGTCCAAGAAGAGGTAAGTCAGGGCATTGGCCGTATCGCCGGCCACCTGGGCCTCGACAGCCTCATCATGTTCTACGACTCCAACGATGTCCAGCTTTCCACCAAGACAGACGCTACCAGCAGCGAAGACACGGCTAAGAAGTACGAAGCCTGGGGCTGGTATGTTATCACCGTCAACGGCAACGACCGCTACCAAATCCGGCAAGCGCTTCGCGAAGCACAGGCCGAGACCGAGCGTCCGACGCTCATCATCGGCAAAACCGTCATGGGTAAAGGCGCACTCGACCCGGAGGGCAAGCCATTTGAGGACCAGGTAAGCATGCACGGCCAGCCGATTACCGAAGCTGGCGGCTCGTTCGAAAAGACAATCCAAGCACTAGGCGGAGACCCGGCAAACCCATTTGTTATCCCGGATGAAGTAAGGGAACTCTATGCCAAGGCTGCGGAACGCAAGCGCCAGATCGTAGCCGAACGGAAGGCTGCCGAGGCTGAATGGCGCAAGGCCAACCCCGAACTCGCCCAAAAGCTCGACAGCTACCTGTCTGGTGAGCCACCAAAGCTCGACTGGGAAGCGATTGCCGCCAGCCAGCAGGCCAATGTCGCAACCCGCGCGAGCAGCGCGCATGTCCTCGGCCACTTTGCCGAGCAGGTCGGCAACATGCTGGTCATGAGCGCAGACCTCGCCAACAGCGACAAGACCGACGCGTTCCTAAAGAAAACCAAGGCGATTGCTCCCGGCGACTTTAGCGGCGCGTTCCTGCACTGCGGCGTAAGCGAATTCGCTATGGCCGACATCGCTATCGGCGTAGCGCTGCACGGCGGCGTTATTCCGGTCTGCGCCACTTTCTTTGCCTTCTCCGACTACCAAAAGCCAGCCTTGCGCCTGGCCGCCATCATGCAGGCGCCGGTTAAATTCCTCTGGACGCACGACGCCTTCCGCGTGGGCGAAGACGGCCCCACGCACCAGCCGATCGAGCAAGAAGCCCAAGTGCGCTTGCTTGAAAAAGTACACAACCACGCTGGCAAGCCCAGTATGCTCGTACTACGCCCGGCAGACGCGGCTGAGGTGACGGTCGCCTGGCAAATGGCGCTCGAAAACACCGAAACGCCGACCGGCATTATCTGCACCCGCCAGAACATCATTGACGTCAGCGATTTTACTGCCGCACAGGGCGCGAAGAAGGGCGCTTATATCGTGCACGAGCCGGATGGCAAGCCTGAACTGGTAGTTATCGCAAACGGCAGCGAAGTCGGCACTGCGTACGAAGCCATTAAACTGCTGACTGAGCGCAAGATTCGGCTGGTATCAGTGCCGAGCGAAGGCCTGTTCCGCGAGCAACCCGAGTCTTACCAAGAGGAAGTCCTTCCAAAGGACATCCCGCGCTTCGGTGTCACCGCCGGCCTGGCAGTCAACCTGCTTGGCCTGGTTGGCGACCTAAGCCGTATCCACAGCCTCGAGCACTTTGGCTACAGCGCCCCTTACACCAAGCTCGACGAAGAATTCGGCTTCACGCCAGAAAAGATCGCCGAAAAGCTCAAACAAGTACTATAAAACAGCCCCGCGGAATTCACGCGGGGCTGTTTATTTTTAGTACAACTTAGCTAATGAGACTTTGCAGCTTTTCAAACGCCGCCTTAGGATCCTCGGCGTGGGCAATAAAGCCGCCGGTGTTGAGTTCGTCCACGCCGCCGTCGGCGAGCGCTTTCGCCACTTCGTCATTTACGCCGCCGTCCCAGCCGATCTCTAGTTCCGGCTTCAGTGACTTGAGCTCGCGTACCTTGTCCAGGAGCGTGAGGTCGGCCTTGCCGCCGTGGTAGCCCAGGTTGCCAGAAAAAACCAGCACGTGGTCCAGGTGTTCCAGGTAGGGCGCGATTTGCGACACCGGCGTGTCCTGCATAAGCGCCACGCCTGCCTTAATGCCATGCCCGTGCATCTTTTTTGCAAATTCCGCAAGATCAACACCCACTTCTGCCGGCACAACAATCAGATACGGCTTAAGCCGAATCATGGTGTCAAGGTACTCCATCGGACGCTGGTACATAACGTGGATATCAACGGTCAGATACTCGGGCCACCAGACTTTATCAAGGTCAATTAGTTTCGTCGGCGAAAACTCGCCGTCTCCCAAGTCTATATGAATGCGCGAGGCAAATTGCCTGAGCGAATCCATGCGCTCAGAGTATTTTTCCAGCGTAGCCTCAGTAATAGTCGGCACGATCACGGCCATATTGCTCCTCCCCTACTGATCCAGTTTCTGCACGCGGCGGACGTGGCGCTCAACGTTGCCGGGCGGCGTTGCCAGCCATGTTGTTACCGCCTTCTCAATCTCTTCCCAAGAGAGGAAACGGGCCGCGAGACTCAGCATATTTGCCAAATTGTGCTCGCGGGTAAGCTGTAAGATCGCATAAGGGTCGCTGGACGTATCACCCTCGGCATCAATTGCCGTCTTGGGCGTCACGGGGCCGTAAAACAGCGCGCAGCGCACGCCCTTGACGCGGTTTGCAGCCATTGCCTCGCCCTGCCCGCTGCCGCCCATGATGATACCTACCTCACATTCACCGTTAGCTACAGCCTTGGCGGCCGGAAAGATAAAGTCAGGGTAATCGTCATCTGGGTCAAAGCTTTTCGGACCAAAATTGACGCATTCATGCCCCTGGGCGGTCAAAAATTGCTCCAGGCGGGTAAGCAATTCCAAACCCGCATGATCGGTGCTCAACGCAATCTTCATGTCTTTAACTATAGCCGGCGCGCCGGTTTACCGCAACGACGGCGCGTGGTTTAATTTGATGAAAGTTAATTAGTCAACGAAGGTAACATGACAGATACAAACCTAGGTGAAGTCGTGGTTGTAAAAGATAAGCAAGCACTTGCTCAGAAAGCTGCGGATTCAATTGTTGCCGACCTAAATGATGTGATAGCCCGGCAGGGTGCTGCAAGCTGGACAATAGTAGGAGGTTCATTGCCGCCAGTCGCCTACGGCATTCTGGCTGAAACTGCCGCTGATAAAGTGGATTGGGCCAAGGTAAGCTTCATTGTTGGCGACGAGCGCCTGGCGCCTTTCGCCAGCGAAGACTCCAACTGGGGGCAATTCAAGCGCGCGTTTTTGGACAAAGTACCACAAGCAGGCGGCGAGGTAGCGCCACCTCCAACAGACGTAGAAATCGAAGGTGCTGAAGCCAAAGCCGACGCTATCGCCCAGGCTTATGAGCAGGAGCTGGTAAGCAAACTACCCAAGACTGACAAGGGTGTGGCGCGCCTGGACATTGTGTGGGTCGGTATGGGTCCGGACGGCCACACGCTTTCACTCTTCCCTGACCACCCATCCAGCACAGAGCCGACCGACCGGCTGGTTGCGCCAACGTACAACTCCCCTAAACCGCCAGCCACACGCATTACACTCACCTTTAAAGCACTGACCGGCGCGCAAAAGCTCGTCGTTATTGCTGCTGGCGAAGACAAGGCCAACCGGATCAAGCAGGCGTTTGACGATCCAGACAGTCTGCCAATCGGCCGCGCCGTCCGCACTGTACTGGAATCCGGCGGCAAGGTGGTCTGGATGCTCGACGAAGCTGCCGCCTCCAAGCTCTAATCGTCACACAGCTGTCAGGTTTTTCGCGGCAGGTGGCGCCAGCCCCGTTCTAGGATAAACGGGGAGGAATGAGCTATGACGTTTCGAGAAATGGTCAAAAAGATGCAGCACTACTCCGGCTTTTCGGATAGCGAATCGCAGGATGCACTGGAGCTGATGGTAGAAAGCCTCGCTGTCCATTTAACCGAGGGCGAGCGCAAGGATTTTGCCAGCCAGCTGCCCCAGGAACTGAAAGACATTGCTATGTCGGTGATGCCGACCCGGGAAACAGCCAAACAGGACATGCTCGAGCAATTTATGCAGCTGCAGGATATCGACGAAAAGCGCGCCAAAAAGCAGATCCTCTGTGCCTGGAAAACGTTGAAAGACGCCATTACCCCTGGCGAAATAGAGGACATCCGCGCCCAGCTACCGAACCGCACCGTGGCGCTACTGCATTAGCTGTAATCAACTTCATAGCACCCGTTTGCATGCGTATATACGATGTAAATATTACACAATGCATGAAGGAG
>CALKHY010000014.1 GCA_937988795.1 uncultured Candidatus Saccharibacteria bacterium | reverse complement strand
TCTTTGCCCATAATTCTAGGGGGAGTATTCGAGTAAAAGTCTGTTGGCGTGATGTTTTGTGTGAGGTGTATTTTGTCTGGATGTAAATGGTAAACCTTCATGGCATGAGACTAAAGCAATGGCTGCCTTCGGGTCTGTGAAATAGTCCTGTCCTTAGGGATATTTCGGTTGTTCGAGGCAAGTTTCTATCAAGTGCCTTATCATTTGATATTTTGTTTGTTGTGGTCGTAATAGGGACTTTATTAGGTGTAATATCTTTTATATGGACTTGTTCAGGCTCCCCTATTTGGGTTGGCGAGGTGGATTAGTGCGCCTCGCGCTTCTTTGCTGTGTCGTCCGCGGTGCGAGCGCCTGCGGATGTGTTTGCTCTACTGGGCTTACGACACTCAGCCTGCGACTGTGTTATCGTAGGCGTGAGTCAACTTGCAAGCAATAATAAAAGGCCAACGCTACGTTTGGCCTTTTATTATTGGCTGGCGAGGTAGGATTCGAACCTACGATCTTCTGGGCCAGAACCAGACGCCTTACCACTTGGCCACTCGCCATCACAAAACTTATTTTACTCTAAATACGATCGAATTGTTAAAGCCCATCATGGACAAGTGGTAAGGCGCGCCTTGCCACGATCATACTTGCAAGCTGCGCTTGCAAATCTGTCTCGGCCCCGCCTCAGCTCGGGCGACCTTTGTCGCGCCGGGCTTCCGGCCTTGCGAACTGCCACTGGCAGTTCTCACACTTGGCCACTCGCCATCGCTAACTCCGTTAGTATAGCAAAAATTGGACCGTTTTTCCAGTGGTATAGCGCTGGTGTTACAATAGAAGAGTACAAGTCATAACACAAACATGTCAGAACAAAAGCACAGGCCTGTTTATAACCTGGAAATTCATGAGGTATTCGGGGCGTTTCAAACGTCTCGGGAAGGGTTGAGTGCGGCCGAAGCAGCAGCGCGGCAGCGCGAATTTGGCCTGAATGTGCTCGAACCCAAAAAAGAATCGCTCCTCAAGCGCTTGCTTGAACCGTTCGCCAGTGCGTTCGTCCTTGTGCTGCTCGGCGCAATTGTGTTGAGTCTGATTGAAGGGCAGCGCCTGGACGCCGTCATCATCGCCGTGATTGTTGGCATTAATGCGGTCATTTATTACGTGCAGCAGTATTCGGTGGGGCGGGTGTTGAACGCGCTCAAACGGCAGGACATAACGTACGCGCACGTGATACGCGATGGCGACACTACCAAAATCCCAAGTGAAGAGCTGACCTACGGCGACATCGTGCACATCGAAGAAGGCATGAAGGTGCCGGCGGATGGCCGCTTGATTGAATCGAACCAGATCGAGGTAGACGAAGCAATCCTGACCGGCGAGTCGCTACCAGTACACAAGCATGCTGCAGCCATCGCCGGCAAAAAAGAGGTGTACGACCAGCACAACATGTTGTTTAAGGGCACATACGTCAAGGCCGGCAGCGGCCTTATGGTGGTTACCGGCATTGGTAACGACACAAAGCTCGGCAATATTACCTCGTTGGCCGCCCAGGCGGACATTGGCCGCACGCCCATTGAAAAGAAAATTGACACGTTTACCAAGCGACTTATTGTCGTTATCGTTTGTGTAGCTGCCGTGGCCATGGGGCTGGAGCTGTGGCGCGGCATTGAGATTGAAGAAGCGGCGCGCTTTAGCCTGGTGATTATGGTCTCTGCCGTGCCTGAAGAATTGCCAATCGCCATGACGGTTGTATTGCTACTGAGCGCGCGGCGCATGGCTCGGCTCAATGCGCTGGTTAAGAAGATTTCGAGCATTGAAACCATGGGTGCGGTCACGCTCATTGCCACTGACAAAACCGGCACCATTACTAAGAACAATCTTTCCGTTGCCGACAAACACACCACGCACGCTAGCACCCAGGCGTTTGATCAAGTTATTCGCGCCAGCCTGAATGGCGACGAAGAGCACGCCGGCGATGCGCTCGATAGAATCCTGCATGATGCGGTGGATGGTGTAGAGATTCCGGCTTCATGGCGCAAAGTGAAAGAATTTGCCTTTAACCAGACACAGCGGGTGAGCGGCGTATTGTGGCAACACGGCGAAACGTATTCGCTGTACATCAAAGGTGCGCCGGAGCATGTGCTTAACCACTGCGGCAAGCATCACCGCAGTGATGTCAAAATCAAGAACATGTTAGAAACATTTACCGGCCGTGGCTACCGCACAATCGCGTTTGCGCACAAGGATTTCTCGGTTCCGATTGACAAGATCGACGCTACTACGCTTAGCGACATGTCTTTTGATGGTTTCGCGGGTTTAAGTGACCAGCTGCGTGAAGGCGCCGAACAGGCAGTAAGAGAAGCCAAAGAGGCTGGCATAAAAGTCGTGATGCTTACCGGCGATCATGTGAACACTGCGGCATTTATTGCCAGCCAGGTAGGCATTGCTGCCTCGCGCGATGAGGTGAGCGACAGTAAGGTTCTTGAGACAGGCAGCGCCGAGGACATCAGCGAAAAACTCAAGACGACGCGGGTATTCGGACGCGTGTTGCCCGAGCATAAGTATGCGCTGCTCAAGGCCACGAAAGGTCGTGAAATTACTGCCATGACCGGCGATGGTGTCAATGACATTCCAGCGCTCGTGGAAGCCGACGCCGGCATTGCCATGGGCAGCGGCACCGATGCCGCTAAGGATGCGAGTGACATCGTGCTGCTTGATAACAATTTCCGTACCATCGTGTCCGCGGTCCGCGCCGGCCGCACGGCGCTCGCTAATATCCGCAAGATGCTGGTTTATATGCTGGGCACCAACGCGGCTGAGGTGCTGACGATATTGTCCGCGCTCGTCATCGGCCTGCCGCTGCCGGTCGCGGCCATCCAGATTTTGTGGGTTAACCTGGCCACCGACACCATGACGGTCATTCCGCTGGGCCTAAGCCCCAGCGAGTCGCGGCAGATGAAAGAGCCGCCGTGGCCGGCCAATGCAGCGCTCCTTAACTTCAGGCAAGTTTCGCGGATTATAACGATTGCCGCGGTCATGGCTGCGAGCGTTTTGTTTATTTTTAACCTCAATCTCGGTAAGGGCCTGGCTTACGCGCAAACACTGGCATTCCTCAGCCTGATAGTGGTGCAGTGGGCGAGCGTGCTGGGTGTAAACTTTGAGTACAAGTCGTGGATTTATAACTTCATTCGCCCCAACAAGCCGCTATGGATCGCCATCGGTGTTTCGGTATTACTCCAGCTTGCTGTATTCATGACGCCGTTCGGTTCGTTCCTGCATGTTACGGCCGTTGACTGGCGCGACGCGCTGGTAGCCATCGCCGTACCGGTAACTGCTGTTTTGATGGCCATTGATCTGCACAAGCTGGTCTCGCATCAGGTTGCAAAGCGGCGGGCCCGTCGTGTATGATGGTGACACTGCCTTTAACAATTCAGAAATATAAAGAGTGCAGGGAGAGAACTAGCTCGTTGATCTGCCGGCAACCGATTTAGTAGCCAGTAGTAAGTAGCATGTAGCAAGGAGTAAAGGAAGTCGGCCTTTGGCCGACAAATAAAAACAGCGGCCAGGGGCCGCTCCTTTATCCCCCCTAACTACTAACTACTTGCTACTAGCTACTAAACAAGGTGCTCCATCTAGCCCGGGAAACCGGGAAAGATATTTCGTAGCATGGAATATCCTTTCTCGGTTTAGGGAGAAAGGATTTTTTATATGTCAAAAAAAGTTACTGTCAAACTTTTTACCAGCGAATCCGTGTGCGCCGGCCATCCTGACAAGATTGCCGACGCGATCAGCGACGCGATTGTCGACGCGTTAATCGCGCAAGACCCTCACTCGCGCGCAGGTGTCGAAGCGGTGGCGGGCGCCAACCAGATCGCGTTGTTCGGCGAAATTAAGACCAAAGCAAAAGTCGATTTCGAGGAAATCGTCCGCAAGAAGATCGAGGAATTGGGGTACACCAACCCGGCCTGGGGCTTTTCCGTCGAATCAACATTCACCAACAACTTGCACCAGCAGTCGCCGGAGATTGCGCTCGGTGTTGACCAAGATGGCGCCGGTGACCAAGGCATGATGTTTGGTTTCGCCTGCAAGGAAACGCCCGAGCTGATGCCGTTACCAATCGCATTGGCGCATGCCTTGACCCGCCGCATTGATGAGGTGCGCGAAAAAGGCGAACTCAAATGGCTGCGGCCGGACGGCAAGGCCCAGGTAACTGTGCGGTACGAAGACGACAGGCCGGTGGCAGTGGAGAAGTTGGTGGCTGCCGTGGCGCACGACGAAAAAACGAGTGCAGCTGATGTGCGTGAAGACGTCATCAACCACATCTTTAAGCCGGTGCTCGAAAAGTATGGCTTTGACTTGCCGAAGGATGAAGACATCGTGGTGAACGGCACCGGCCTGTGGCACATCCCAGGCCCAGAAAGCGACGCCGGTCTAACCGGTCGCAAGATCGTGGTCGACACGTACGGCGGTTACGCCCGCGTTGGCGGTGGCGCCTTCAGTGGCAAGGATCCGAGCAAGGTGGATCGTTCCGGCGCGTACGCTGCCCGCTACATTGCCAAAAATATCGTAGCCAATGGCCTGGCAGACAAATGTGAAGTCGGCCTGGCGTACGTCATCGGTCATCCAAAGCCGCTCATGCAAACCATCGAAACCTTTGGCACCGCCAAAGTCAGCGAAGCAGAACTCTACGCATTTAAAGACAAACTCATCGACACCAGCGTAAAAGGCATCATCGAAACCCTCGACCTCCGCCGCCCCATCTACTCTCAAACGTCGGCCTACGGTCATTTTGGCAAGCCCGACCTGCCGTGGGAGAGCGTTGTCAAAATATAGCTGGCAGTATTACGCCGTAGTCAGGTCGCGGCGCCGGAAAGAAAGCAGGGCAGCAGCGAGCAGGAGCAGGGTAGCGCCGGTTAGCATCGTTGCCGGCAGCCAGGCAAACGGTTCGGACGGAACCGGCGGGATGTGTGCAAAGGGCGAAATATTGACAATCGCCCGCGGTATCTTGAGGAGTTCGCCGAATTGGCTGACGAACAGGCAGAATACAAAGAGCAGCCACGAGAGTGCGACTGCCGCACGCGGCAACAGCCCAAAGACAAAGGCGGAGCCGGCGCCAAGCACTAGTATTCCGGGGATGTACGCCAGTGAAGCGACGGTAAGCCGCCAGATGTCGCCAAGTGCCGCGCTTTCTTTGACCAGCACAAACGCCACTCCGGTAGAGAGCCCGAACAACGCCATTAACGCTAGCGTGCCTGCGGCCACGTAGGCAAAGTGTCCGAGCATCCAGATTTGCCGGTTGACGCTCGTACCGAGCACGGGTTCCAGGTGGCCGTTCGCCTCTTCTGAGCGCATACGCTGCAGACCATGGACAACGTACGCGCCGGCAGTGATCCCCATGAGGGCAATCATGGCCGAGAACAGAATGTCGTTGATATTCTGGCCGCCGCCAATGGCCTCCAGATATTGGCGCATTTCCGGGCTGCTTTCGAAGAACGTGGCGAACTCTTTGCTGATGAGCCCGGTCGTCAATCCCATGACGACAAACACAATACTCCAGCCAATGAGCGTGCCGCGCTGCAGGCGCCGCGCCAACCCCCACGAGCTAAGCAGTGACGGCG
>CALKHY010000013.1 GCA_937988795.1 uncultured Candidatus Saccharibacteria bacterium | reverse complement strand
CCTGTAGAAAAAGAGGTCGTCGGTTGACATGCTCCAAGCGTGCTGTAAGGGGTCAAGGATGCGCCAGGTTTCCAGAATTTCATCGTCGGTAACAAACAAGCTACGGTCGGACCTGATGGCGTCCAGCATAACCCGCTCATATGCCGGCGGCAGATGGTCGTTTTGGCCGTATTCCATGCGGAGCGTGCGCTGCTCGATGCGCGGGTCGTAGCCGGGGCGCTTCGCCCACAGGCGCAGCTCCATCCCCTCGCCAGGGTCAATGCGAAGCACCAGCTCGTTCGGCCCCTTGTCGCCTTCTGGCCGGTAGGTAATGCGAATCTCGGACCGCTTTTCTTTGAGCGCCTTGCCGGTTGCGAGCGTAATAGGCACGCCTTGCCAGCGGGGGTCGTCCGATTCCAGCGTTACGGCTGCAAATGTTTCGACAACACTTACAGGATTATTTACCTGCTCGCGGTAACCTTCGTACTGTCCGCGGCGCGCCGCTCGCAGCGGATCATCAACTGCCGCCAGCCGCAACTGTTTGAGCGCAGCGAGCCGCCGCTCCGGCACCATCTGCAGCTTGTCCGGATCCGGCGCATCCATGAGCGTGAGTGCTGCGAGCTGCAACAGGTGATTTTGGATAAAATCGCGCAGCGCGCCGGTTTGCTCGTAAAACGCCGCGCGGCCCTCAATGTCCAGCTGCTCACTGGCAATGACGTCGATGCGCTCGATGAAGTCCTTGTTCCATGCCCGCTTAAACAAAATGTTCTCTTCGCGGAACACCAGCAGATTCTGCGCCATTTCTTTGGCCAGGAAATGGTCGATGCGGTACACCTGCTCTGGCGCAAAATGTTTATTTAAATGATTAATAAGCTCGGTCGCGCTCGCGAGATCAGTGCCGAACGGCTTTTCGAGCAGCAGCTTGGCCTCGCCCGAAGCAAGCCCGCTCGCACCAAGCAGGTCTATAATCGGCCGCGACACCTGCGGCGGCACCGACAAATAAAACAGCCGCTGCGCAGGCGCGCCAAACTGCTGCTCGATCTCTTTCAGGCGCTTCGCCAAACGCGCGTATTCAGCCCGATCGGTCAGGCCCATCTGAAACATCTCGGTGTGCGCATGCAGATACGACGGATCTTCAATATTCTTGGTAAGTTGCGCAACCTCTACATCCGAGCTTCGGCTAACGCCCACGATCTGCAGCTGCTCCGACACCTCCCCGCTTTTGCCCAGACGGTTCATGGCCGGCAGCAGCTTACGCCTGGACAAGTCTCCGGTAATACCAACGATAACGAGGATGGTCGGTCTGTATTTCATGCCGCGTGCTCACCCAAACAATTTCGCATACATGCCAGTATACCCTGCCGATCTGGGAGATAAAACACAAAAAATCGTGCTTGAAATGCTACAGAATTAATAGTACTATGCATCTCGTAGCGTTTCTGCGCTACATAGTGTTGCTGCTCATCAAAGAGTCATCAAAACTATACCTCTGTTTGCATAACAGAGGCTGGGAGGAGTGTGCCCTAAAAAAATGACGCGCGAATGCTTGGCTGTGCCAGATACGCACGTGCCAGTTACATTTGTATCCTTT
>CALKHY010000012.1 GCA_937988795.1 uncultured Candidatus Saccharibacteria bacterium | reverse complement strand
TCTACGGCCGGACACTGTCGCCCCAGGAAGTCGCCTTACTGTTCGGCGGCGATCTGGGCGAGGGCGAGCCGGGCAAACTGGTGTTAAACGGCGGCACGCTTGATGTGTCGGCATCCAACTACGCCGTTAACGTCGGCGGCGATTTCGAGAACAATGGCGGCGTATTCGAAGCAAGACAGGGAACCGTCAACCTCATTGGCGGCAACCAAACCATCAACAGCTCCAACACGTTCTATAACCTCGCCAAAGACATCTCGAGCGGCTTTAACGAACCGCAGATGCTTACCTTTGGCAGTGGCTCCACAACGACCATTAGCAACAACCTGACACTGACGGGCGCCAGCGGCGCAGAGTTGTCGCTGGTCTCGTCCGCCTCCGGCAAGGCATGGAATATCAGCGTCGGCGGTACCGCAGCTCTGTCATACCTGGCTGTTTCAGACAGTAACAACACCGGCGCCACGCTCACGCCCGCAAACAGCACCGACGGCGGCGGCAATACCAACTGGAACCTCAATGCACCCGACACACCAGCCAACCTGGGTCCGGAAGACTACACAGACGGCAGCTATGGCACAGACACCACGCCCACGCTTACCTTTGACCTGAGTGACCCGGACGCCGGCACAACGGTCGGCTACCAGATACAAATCGACAACGACAGCGATTTCAGCAGCCCCGTCGTAGACTACACCTCCGGCCTCGACGCGCAAGGCTCGTTCAGCTTCACCGTCGGCCAGGATACCGGCAGCGGCAGCTACGCAACCGGCTCCTCCGGCCAAACGTTAAGCGACGGCACCTATTACTGGCGCGTTAAGGCGATTGACGTTGGCAACTACGAATCGGCGTACACTGCAGCCAACGGAGGCAACGCCGCATTTAGCGTAGACACCACTGGCCCGACAACACCTGACCAGCCATCGCCAGCCGCCTCGCCGACCGCCGACACTACGCCCTCGTGGTCGTGGGGCGCCAGTACTGATGACGGTGCAGGGCTGGGATCGCCGGCCTACCCCGTGGAATGG
>CALKHY010000011.1 GCA_937988795.1 uncultured Candidatus Saccharibacteria bacterium | reverse complement strand
GGTCGGCAGTTATAAAGTCGACTAGGGCGGTGCCGCGATTCTTGACCTCAGTCGGATCGTAGCCGGCGGCTGCCAGCGCGATTGCGGCCCAGTCGGCCTCGCCGCCAAGGATTGCCGGGTAGCCGCCGTTTGGCAGCTGCTGGGCAATCAGATACTCGGCGCCCATTTTTGCGCCCCAGCCAGCCTGGGCGTCAGTCGCAGCAAAAGCGGCTGTCGATGTTTGCGCGCTCAGCAGTGTAGCGGTCAGTATGCTGGCGAGTAGTTTCTTGATGGTCGGTCGTTTCATCATGTGCTCCTAATTTAGATGTTTCCAGTGAATAGTGTCGTTCGCGTTGGCAGTTATGTGGCTGCAGCCCTTGAATGGCGATGTGCGGTTGACTTCGTAGACCCAAGTGACTTTATTTGGGTCGCCGACGCCGTTGATTTGGTAAACCCCGTAGGTTTGCTTGTCTTCGTCCCAGCGCATGTTGAGGCTTTGGATGACGCCTTGCTCGAGCGCTCTCGTCAGTACATCGCACTGGTTGCTGCCGAGCGGGACCGTGACGCTTGCGGCTGGTTGGTTGTTAATTTTGAGCGATACCGTGAAGGTATTTGGATCGGGCTTTGGCGGACTTTCGGCAGTTGCTCCTTGCGTCTTTGGTGTGTCGGTTTGGGTGTTCAGCGGTGAGGGTTTGGATGCTTTTGGTTGGTCGGATATTTCGTTTTGCTCTGTTGCGATGCTCGGTTCGGCTGTGCTGCTAGTGGTCTGTGTGTCCGGTATGCTGGTTGCGGCCTGCGGCGGAGGTCCGTCAGGTGGCGGTGAACTGCCCAGCGCGCCAGCCAGGGATGCGACGAGCAGGACGGCGCCTGCTGCGCAAAATACCGCACCGATGATGCGGCGCGGCGAGCAGAAACGTTTCAGCTGGTTCAAAAAAGCCTCCTGACCGAAAGGCTTCAAGTCGGAGGCACGTTTATTGTCAAAAATATGCATATCGCGCCCTTTGCTCGAAGGATTCGGGGTTAGTTAATAACCTCACTACACAGGTTTTCTGACTGAAGCGCTGTATTCAACGCTATCACAGTTGCGGCACAGTGGAGGACTCGCACCTCGCTTGCCCATATGTAGTGTTTTGATCATACGGTTGCGACGCTATATGCGTCAAATGTTTTTTACACCACATTTTATCTTGATCATGATTATGGTCGGTATAGGGGGTGGGGGAGCGGTACAAAATATTCTTGTGGTTGTCTTGACGCGGAATGCCGTAGGGGTTCCTTCGGCTCTGGCGGGCATAATTGATCATGGTGAACGGCATCTGGCATTCGAAGAACATAACGTTTTGCTTGATACGTTCGTAGTCGTACTGACCGTCAAGCGCAGCAGGGTCAATAATGCCTATGTCAAAACAGAGCGTAGGCAGTCGTTGGCCGACTTCCGTCTGCAGATCGGTAAGGAAGCGGCGCATAAACCTGTCGAAGTTGCGAATACGATTCGGGTAACGTTCGGCGTACTCTGGTCCCCCATTCCGGCACTGCGGCTTCATGGTACCCGAGGTTTGATACATGTATGGCGCCGCCTGCTGGCACGACCTGGCGCAGCCTGTGCAATTGCTGCGCTGCTGTCGCAATCTTGGAGCTTGTTGGTATTTTAGCTTCGCGGATGAGTTGCAGTACGGTTTTCTGGCCGTCACCGTATAGTCTGGGGATGTCTTTCTCAAAGAGTACGCGGTAAGTTTTGCCATTCCAACCCGCCTTGCGCCCTGGTGCAAGATGGCGGACGTAACGGAATTCTAGTTTGTGCGGTACGTACTCCTGAATAATATAGTCTTCGGTGGCCGTCTTAAGGAAAGCAGCCAAGTCGTCGGGGTGCAGCTCGATGATGCCGCTGCCGCCGGAGCCGCCCGTCGGCTTACAGATAAGCCGATTGACGTCCGCAAAATGAGCGGTAATATCACTTATTTGTTCTTCGCTTAAGCCGGCTGGTGCTAGCCTTTGACGGGGTGCACGGTAACCTGACGGCAGATTTGCGACCAGGTCGATAAAGGAATATTTGTCGGCGAGTTTTTCGCTGCCCGGGCCGTTGATGTGGCGTATAAGCGCACTATTGCCGCTGAGGGTGGGGTCTCTTCTGCCGAGCCGTGCGCGCCTCCCTTGCAGCAACACCTTGGCGAGGATTCGGAATGCCTTGCGGTCATCATGCGGCCATTCGATTGGCCAATGCGGTTCGGCTATCCTGCGGATTGGCGCCTTAGGTATTGCGTCTTCTTGTAATTTTTGTTTAGGCAGTAGCAACGTTGTCCGGACAGCCAGGTGGTCTGATGCTGTCTCGACAAGCTGGGTTCTGTAACCGATCTGGTGGGCTTTGAGTTCTGACGGGTTGATGTCGGGAT
>CALKHY010000010.1 GCA_937988795.1 uncultured Candidatus Saccharibacteria bacterium | reverse complement strand
CGCTGCTACTGTTGTTTTTGTTTTTAGTAAAGACGAAGTAACCCACGCCGGCGAGCGCCAGAACGATCACAATAATAATTAGTCCCACGTTACCAAAACCGGCCTGGCGGTTTGAAAATAATTTTTTCATCGAAATTATCATGCTTACGCTTATACCCTCATAGTAGTACGAGCAGCGTAGCGTTCCAAGACAGTGCAAGGGCCTGTGGGGTACTAGGCCGATTTGGTGAAGGCCTTCACGAGCGCCAGGAGTATGACGGCGCCGATAATCGAAACGAACAGGCTCCAGATGTTAAACCCGGTAAAGCCCTCGCCGCCCAGCAGGTTGAACAAAAAGCCGCCGATGAGCGCGCCGATGATGCCGACAATGATGTTTGCAAACGCACCCATCTGTTCATTGGTACCGGTAATGATCGACGCAATCCAGCCGGCCAGCGCCCCGATGATAATCCAGGTGATGATTCCCATGGTTCCATCCTTGTTTACCTTTAGTAGTATGCGCCCACCGGTATGCCGGTAAAATAAGAAACTTCACACCTTGGTCGCAAGAAAGGTACAATACCTGCAATGCTCGAAATTAGCGACGAACAATTCGACGCCATTATCTCCAAAGCGATGGATGATTTAATGAAGACGCATCCGACGCACATGCAGGCATTAAAGAATTTGGCAATTGTGTATGCCGACGAGCCGACGGAAGAACAGCGCGAAGAGTTGCATTTGCTGGACGACGAAACGCTATTCGGCCTGTACGAGGGCGTCCCGCTCGCCTACCGCCAGGGCGCGATCGACAACTATCCGCCGGACAAAATAACCATCTTCAAAAAACCAATGCTTGAATACGTCAATTCCATCCCGCAGCTCGAAGAAGAAGTCCGCCACACCCTCTGGCACGAAGTCGCCCACTACTTCGGCCTCGACCACGAGCGCATCCACAAACTCGAGCGTTGAGCGCTATATTGCCACCCCTCTCCCTTCGTCATGCCGGACTTGATCCGGCATCCAGATAAGCCTCACATGGCGCCATGAGAACGGTGCTATACTTTTAGATATGGACGAAAAGGTTACGATTGCGGTTATCCTGGGCACGAAAAGAGAGGGGCGTTTGTCCGAAATGGCAGCCCGCTGGGTGGCGGAGCAGGGGCGTCAGCGGGATGACGTCGAGATTATTTTTGTCGATCCGCGCGATTTCAACCTGCCGCCGGACGGCTCGCCAGCTGACGGCCGCGACCCCAAATATAGTGAAATTACCGCCAAAGCCGATGCGTTTTACGTTGTCACGCCAGAATACAACCACAGCATTCCAAGCAGCTTAAAACGCCTGCTCGACAGCGAGTTTGACAACTATTACCACAAGCCGGTGGCAACTGCCGGCGTCAGCAACGGCCCGTGGGGCGGCGTGCGCGTGTGCGAAGCGCTGCTGCCGGTGTATCACACCATGTGGATGGTGCCGGTCAAGCCGGAACTATATTTCCCGAAAGTGCAGGAAATGTTTGACGAGCAAGGGCAACTGAAGCCCGAATTTGTCGAGATGCAGACGAAAAACGTTCAAAAAGCCTACGACGAACTAGTCTGGTTCGCCCGCGCCCTCAAAGCCGCAAAACAATAATAACCCTATTTTTTTTATTATACCACAACCATAACCATTTTGTCAATCTTCACCTCGGTTGATTTACTTCCGTCATTTCCGTTGGCACGGGAATGACGGGGTGTGGGAGTTCTTACATAGCGGCGAAGCATTGTTTATGCTTAACTGGAATATATGTCGGGATATAAGGGCCATATTGTTGGAGCGGTTGTGGTGAATGCTGTGTACGTTGGCGCAGTAAGGTTGCTGCCCGGCGAGATGCTTGAGCGGTGGGACATTTCTTTGCAGGACTGGCAGCTGTTGATTGGACTCTTTGTGGTGGCGGTGTTGTTTGGCCTATTCCCGGATGTCGATACTAACTCGGTCGGGCAGAATCTCTTTTTCGGCATCGCCTTCATTGCCATGATTGTCCTGATTATCAGCGGCAAGTTCGAGCCTGCCGCCTACCTGGGACTGCTGGCCATGACGCCGATCATCGGCAAGCACCGCGGCTGGACACATCACAAGCTCGCCATGTTTCTGGTGCCGTCACCGATTTTAATCGTGCCGTATCTTAATAATCATGAGATCTGGACCGTCGGCTTGCTGATCTACGGCGCGGCCGTCGCCGGTTACTTTAGTCACTTGCTTTTGGACGGTTTGATTATCCGCAAAATCCGCTTCTAGTCATCTCGCCGCCCCGGCAGTAATACCCATTTTGAATGCTATAGCATCAAAAGTTAGGTTTTGTAGGATTTGTCTTGGGCGGTTAACTCAATAGGCTGTATAATAGGCGGGATGGAAAAATACTTACACGCACGTTCGCCGTTGCGCATTTTTGCTGTTTCGGCGTTGGTGACTATCGGGTCGATTTTGTGGGCGTTGTTTGATTGGGGACTGAGCGCCATGTTCGTTGTCATGGTGCTGATTGCCGTGGAGGTGGCCTTCAGCTTTGATAACGCGATTGTGAACGCCAAGGTACTCAAGCAGATGTCTAAATTCTGGCAGACGATATTTCTGACTGTTGGCGTGGCGATTGCGGTGTTTGGCATGCGGCTGGTCTTCCCGATCATTCTGGTGACGTTGACCGCTGGCCTTAGCTGGTCGGAGGTGATTAATCTGGCACTGAATAACCCCGACGAATATTCACATAAGCTGGAAGAGGCGCATGTGGTATTGTCGGCGTTCGGCGGCGGATTCTTGCTCATGCTGGCGCTGCACTTCTTCTTTGACGGTAAGCGCGAGGTGTTGTGGTATAAGCGACTGGAGCGCCGGCTACAGCAGTTCGCCTACTGGTGGGTGCCAGCATGTGTTGCGCTGTCGGTGATCGCGCTTGCGGCAGCCATGCCGTTTAACCACGAGCCGCGCGAGACGCTGGTAGCTGGCATCCTGGGCGTGCTCACATACAGTGTGATTCACGGCGCGAGTGAGTATTTCTCGGCGGTACAAAAGCGCAAGCTGGGCAACGCAGCGCGCGTGGGGCTGGCTGGATTCATTAGCTTCTTGTACTTGGAAGTGTTGGACGCCAGCTTCTCATTCGACGGCGTGCTGGGTGCGTTTGCGGTGACCAAGGACGTCATTTTGATTGCTATCGGTCTGGGCGTTGGCGCACTGTGGGTGCGTTCGCTGACAGTCTACATGGTGCGGCGCGGCACGCTCGACAGCTACAAGTACATCGAGCATGGCGCGCATTATACCATTACCGTGCTTGCCTGCGTGCTTATCTTGAGCATCTTTATCAACGTGCCAGAGGTAATCGCCGGTCTGGCTGGGTTGGGAATTATCGGTTCGTCGATTATCGCATCTCGGCAAGCGTTAGCTGCACAACATGACTCTAAGTAGTGTCGGTGCTATAGTGAATCTTAGTCATGATACAAAAGAGGATATCCAAACGGCCTTCATCTAAGTTTCCACGACCAGCAGCGGCAAGGCGGCCAGTGGTTGCTGCGCGCGAGGCCGGGACGGTATCGGACTCGGACGAGACCGAGACGGTAGAAGAAAAAAGACGCCAGCAGATGCTGTCGCGGCGGCGCAAGTGGTATTGGGCGCTATTGGCTGTCGGGTTGGTAGTGCTTGCTGTGACCGCTGTGTTGGCAATGGGGGGATGGTTGGACGAGACTGAGCGTCGAATCTTCGCGTTTATTAACCACGTTGATTTGCCGGGCTGGGTGACCGAGCAGATTGCTAAGCCAGTGAGCGACGCGGTGTGGGGTATGGCATTTTTGGTAGTCGCGTTCCTGTTGATACCAAAATTCCGACTGCTGGCCTGGCAGTATGCTGTCGCTGCCGGTTCGACTTTTGCTGCTGTTACGATTGTCGAGCATATTGTTAACCGCGCGCGTCCAGTAGAGCTGCCGATGTATGATGCCGTTATGCGTGCCTCGCAAGACGGCCTAGGCTTTCCGTCGGCTCATGTGGCGATTGTAACTGCCTTAGTGCTTACGGCGTGGCCGTATCTCGCCTGGCCGTGGCGGATAGTGCTCGCTTTGTTTATCGTGGCCGAGGCATGGTCGCGCATCTTCCTTGGCGTGCACGCGCCGCTCGATGTGGTAGGCGGTGCGGCTGTAGCAATGGCGGTGGTATCGACCATTCATCTGCTGCCTGCGAACATCCGCAAAGTATTCAAGCTTGCCGCATAACGCTTGCGTTTTGTGTGCGGGCGGGTGTATAGTGAAAGCAGGAAGTGTGAGGCTTCCACGAAGATCCGGGACATAACCCCGGATCTTCTTAAGTTTGCGCTCAATGCGCGTGCGTTGTAATTTATAGTTATGGATAACGAGCAGCATCATTCCAGCGAAGCGTCGGCAAATCAGCCGGAGAATCCCATGCTTCGCGACCCAATGGCGCCACAGCGGCCCTCGCAGCCGGTTCAGCAACCTGCGCCTAAGACAGGTAAAACAGGGCGGGGCAGAATTGTATTGCTTGTTTGCATTGGGCTCATCGGCTTGGCGTTGATAACAGCCGGACTTTACTGGCTCTTGGGGCGTGGCAGTAGCGACAAGCAATCCGCACAGCAGCAAACGCAAACGAACAATGCTTCTACCGAGCAAGAGGAAGAAACGCCATCGTCAACGGTGCCCGACAGCACACCCGTTACCTTCAGGAGCGAAAAACTCAATATTGAACTTACGCACCGCAAGGACTGGACACTCAAAGAGTCGAGCGACGGCACAATAACCATCACCTCGCCGCGCATCACATATCGGACATCCGATAATACATCCAAGACCGGCGTGTTTACCTTACGTATCCGCAAGGGCGCGAGTGAAGCGCAGAAGGCGACCATCGATAAGTCAATCGCTACCCGTGATTCCGAAGTTATTGCCTACGCCAATCCGGTCGAGGGTCAGCGCCAGTACACCAACTTGTCGTTTGCGGGGCCGAAAGACATGTTCGGCTTCTTTATCGTTACCGGCAGCTACGAATTTAAGGCTGGCGAACCGCTGATGTATACCTTGCCGATTAACGGTGACTTTTACTTTATTGTTGGCGGCTATGGTGCCGACGCCAACAACAGTCTGGCGTTCGATCCAGTCCCGAAGGATGCCATAGACAGCACCACGCTTGAGCAGGCAATCAACATCGTCGAATCGCTCAAAATATACTAGACGCTAGTGGCCTCTTTGGTTCATTGTCTATATAATTAATTGCATTATGGTAGCAGTGGTGATTGTATTGGGGGTTTTGTGTGCGGCGTTGGGTGGAGCTCTTTTGTATGTGCTGGTACAAAAGGCAAGGCCGGCGGAAGCGAACGTGACACTGCTGCTTAAGCAAGATCTCTCAAAATTGAGCGATGACATTGCCAAGCTCAAGGAGGGGCTGCAGCATCAGATAAGCGAGCGTCTGGACAAGAACCAGGAAATGATGCGCGACTCCATCCAGAAGCAGTTTGCCGCAAGCAGTAAGATCATCGCTGATGTTACTGAACGGCTCGCAAAGCTTGATGAGACAAACAAGCGCGTGGTTGACGTCGCTGATGAGCTAAAGACGCTGCAAAACGTGCTGCAAAATCCCAAGCAGCGCGGCGTGTTGGGAGAATACTACCTAAGCCAGGTGCTTGAGAACGTACTGCCGCCGGAGCGGTACAAACTACAGTATAAGTTTAAAGACGGCGAGGTGGTGGACGCCGTCATTTTGCTTGATAAAGGCCGCATGCTGCCGGTCGACTCCAAGTTTAGCCTCGAAAACTACAACCGCCTGATCGAAGAAAAAGACAAAGACAAGCGCGAATTGCTCGCCCGGGCGTTCAAGGCCGACCTAAAAAACCGCATCGACGAGACGCATAAATACATCCGCCCGAGCGAAAATACCATGGAGTACGCCTTCATGTTCATTCCGAGCGAGGCGATTTACTACGACCTGCTCATTAACAAAGTTGGCGCCACCAACACCAGCGCGCGCGATCTGATTGAATACGCCTTCCGCGAGAAAAACGTGATAATCGTAAGCCCGACGACCTTTATGGCGTACCTGCAAACGGTACTGCAGGGGCTGCGCAGTCTGCAGATCGAGGAACAAGCCAAAGAAATTCAGAAGCGCGTCGGCGAACTCGGCCGTCATATTCGTACGTACGAAGAGCTTATGCAAAAGTTGGGCAATAGCCTCGGTACGACGGTAGGACACTTTAACAACGCCCATAAAGAACTTAAGAAGGTAGACAAAGACGTCGTCAAAATCGCGGCCGTCAACCCGGTCGTAGAGCCGCTTGTTCTTGATAAGCCAGTATTAGACCAAGATTAAGGTTCGGGTGCGAGCTTGGTATTGGTCTTTACAGCGAGCTGTTTGATCCAGGTTTCATGTCGGTCGAGTTGGTGATTTGTGAATAGGCGTTCCTGGTCGTGTATTTCGAGCTGCTTAATAATGTAATCGAGCGCGCTATAGACGCGGTCTTTGTCGGCCTTTTGGTCAAGTTTTGCATTGACTTCCGCGCGAAACGCTTCGATGTATTTGAACAGTTTCAGAAATTGGTCTTCGCTCATGGCGCGTACATATTTGCATAGCTTACCTCAACTTGCAAGCGGTTTTGCACATGATTTTTTTACATCTTTTTTGATCGGCGTCTACTATAGTGGTAGGCGTAAGCAGGGAGGATGTAACTATGCGAAGCCTGCGAACTGTCGAGCGAAGTTATGGAACGGTGCAAACATTACTAGCGCCGTTACTTGCTGTAACAGTGGGCGGCGCGGCTTTGGTTGGCGGTTGTGCCAAGAGCGACGAACCCGTCAGTCATCATCAAGAACCGTCGCGCGCGGCGCCGACAACCACGGTAGCGGCAGCCCGGACAGCGATCCGCAATACAGTGACTGGGCGGATTGAGACCTTGCGAGGCGAGCCTTTGCAGGTTAGGAGCGATCCGTTCGGGCCGGGAATTGGAGAGTATCGTGACGGATCGTCAGTAGAAATCATCTGTCAGGCGCCGGGGCCGAACGCGCCAGGCGATCCGGCAGATTTTGGCAAGCCGCCGCTCGCTGACACAACGTGGTACCGGCTGGGCGACCCGGCAACCGGCGCGCCCTTTGACCCCGAGCGTTGGATACCGCAAAACCCGGTGTTTACCACCGACCCAATCCCGTCCTGCCCGCAGCCGCTGCCTGCGCCTAGTACGTGGGCGCCGCAGGGAGGTTAAAGAATTCTTCGAGCGTGGCTGTGCCGGTACGGTGCATTTCTTCGGCTAGCTCCGTGCCGACGTAGCGGAGGTGCCAGGGCTCGTAAGAATAGCCCGTGATGTGCTCTTTGCCTTCGGGATAGCGGATAATGAAGCCGAACTTGTAAGCGTTCGCGGCCAGCCATTTGCCCTCGGGCGTGTCAGCAAAACAGATTTCCAGGCGGCATGAGGTGTCGTTCGCGGCGCCCAAGTCAACCGCCCAGCCGGTTTGGTGTTCGGAATGTCCGGGGCGGGCACTCTGGCGATCGGCCTCGGTCTGGCCGTAGCCGTTGACCATGCTTTGGTAGGTGCGAACTTGGTCGTCGTACGAGCGGTAGGCACTGGCCACGATCAGATTGATGCCAGCTTGTTTGGCGGCGGCATCGAGCGCTTCGAGTGCTGCTGCGGTCTGGCCGTTTACGCGCATCTCGGCGGATTCAACGCTCATGTTCGGCGTGCGGAGATCTGCCGGTTCATATTCTTTAGGGCTGAGTGGCCGCTGTTTGTTAACGACCAGCCAGGGGCTCGTCGGGTCGCTCAGCGAAAAGCGGTTCTTGTCGAACCCGTTAGCTTGTTCTGTAGGTTTTGTTGGCTCACTCCCGTCTTTGCTTTTGTTTTGCACGATCAAAAACCCGCCGATGATGATGGCTACTAGGATAAGCAGGACGGCAACGACGGCAATCCAGCCTCTTGATTTTGTGTTGGGCGACCGGTAGGAATTATTTCGGTACATCTTTCTTAATTTTCTCCTTTGGTGGCGCAATCAGATCGATTGTCAGCGCGGCAGTCCAGCTGAAGTTAGGAGCGCCGAGCGGCTCGCCGGTTATCGGGTTAAAGTATTCGTAACAGCCGTGGTCTTTAATGAGCTCTAGCATGCTTTCGATCAGCGCTTCGGCGTGGTGGCGGTAGCCGTAGCGCTTGAGGCCGTCGATGATCAGCCAGTTGGTATTAAACCATGTTGGGCCTTGCCAATAACGTTCGGGATCAAACCACGGCGAGTTGAGCGGCGTGCTGGGCACCGGGTGGGCCGGGCCGAACATGTGCTCGTTTTCGATGAGTTTAACGAGTGCGGCGGCGCGTTCCTTGCTGATGCAGCCGGCGTACAGCGGCAGCAGGCTGGCGATAGTCGGCTCCTTGAGCAAGCGGTGGGTGACAAAGTCGCGCGAGTAATACATTTCGGTGTATGGGTCCCAGAGCTGCTCGAAGGCTTCAACAGTTAGCTGCATGCTTGCACGCAGGTCTTTCGGCACGTCGGCTCGGATGGTTTGGGCAATGTCGAGCAGATGTTCGTTGGCGCGGACGAGAATGGAGTTGAATGCCAGGTCTTCGATGGCAAAGAGCGAGTGGCTCAGGATTGCGGCGCTGTTATATGCTTTGCGGCGCAGGCGGCGCTGGGCGTCGAACAGGGCGAGCGCTTCGATGGTGGAGAGGCGCTGCCCGTGCGGGATTTTGCGCGTGTCGCGCCGGAACAGGCCAATTACGTAGTCCAGTTTTGTGGCTTTTACGATGCGGATCCAGGCCGGCAGGAGATGGTTTTGCATTTCGCTCATCCAGGCCGGGTTGTTGTCGAGACCCGTCTCCCAGGGGTGGATTTGGAGCACCAACCCTTCGCCGTGCGGGTCGCGCTCGCGATAGAGCCACTGGTGGTAGGCAAGGAGGCTGGGCCAAACCTGGCGGTACCAGCTGCGGCGTTCGGTAGTAGGTAGCTTCTCACCGACGCGCACGATGGCTTCGGCCAGCATGGGCGGTTGCGTGATGCCGCTGGTTTTTATCTTGTCTGGCGCGAATGGGCTGACCCAGCTGCGCCAGTAGTTTTGGTCGTGCCGGTACTGGCGGCCGCGACTCAAGATAATGTGCGGTATCATGCCGTTCGACCACTGGCCGCGCAGCAAGCTCAAAATTTCCATCTTGGCACGATCAATGTCGAGGTGTCTTAGGCCAATGGCGATAAAGCAGCTGTCCCATAGCCACTGGTGCGGATATGGTTCGGCCGGAACGGTGTATGCCCCCCGGTCATTTTTAGCTAACACTTCCTTGGCGGCGTCAAGCGCGTCGCTGTTTGTGCTCATGACTTTAGTATACAAGAAAACCGCTGCCATGATCGCTCGGCAGGGTTACTTGATAGGCGTATTTGAATGCCAGATAGAGGGTACGCGCAGTCCGGTAGTCTTTGTAAGAAGAGTAGTCCAATACCATTAGAATGAGAAAGGAGTATTGACAAAACAAAGTACCTTGTATAACATGGTAGCTTATGAAAGAAAATAGTAATGAGCAGTTGATGCTAGCCCAGGCCGAAACGCAGATGCGCAAAGGTATGCTGGTGTACTGCGTGCTGCTTCTGTGTAAGTACGGTAAGGTGTACAGCTCGGACATTATCCGTGCGCTGCGCGATGCAGAGCTGATCGTAGTAGAGGGCACGCTCTACCCGTTGCTTAACCGCTTGGCGCGCGATGGGCTGCTTTGTTACGAGTGGCAAGAGTCCGAACAGGGACCGCCACGCAAATACTACTGGCTGAGCGATGCCGGACAGGAGCTGCTCGCAGGGCTGGGGGAGACATACAAGCGTCTCAATGCAACCATTAATAAGCTGGAAAAGGAGAGGTAATGAACGAGATAACGAAAATTCATTTAGGCAGGCAGCCGTTTACCATTTCGGTTGATGCTTATAGCGCGCTCAAGGAATATTTGCGAGCGATTAAGCACCATATGGGCGATACTGACGAGGCGATCGAAGAGGTTGAGGCGCGCATGGCCGAGCTGCTCACCGAGCGCGGCATCAGTGGCGACAAGGTCGTGCTACTCAAAGACATTGAGTATCTGAAAGAGCAGCTGGGTGAGCCGGGTGACTTTGGCGACGCCGCGGATGAAGCGCCAAAGCAAGAGGGTGCGACCGCGCCAAAGCGCCTCTTCCGCGATACCCAGGATGCGATGATCGCCGGCGTGGCCGCTGGCATCGGCAAATATTTTGGCATCGATCCGGTATGGGTTCGTTTAGCGTTCGTTCTGCTAACCTTTGCCGGCGCCAGTGGCATTCTGATATACATTGTTCTCTGGCTGATCGTGCCGGAGGCCAAGACAGCCAGCGAGCGCTTGCAAATGCAGGGCAAACCTGTCACCGTTGAGGCGCTCAAAGAAGTTGTTGAGCGCGCAGACGTAAAAGGCACGGCTGAGCGAGCGACGAATACTGCCGGAAAAGCGATCAATGCCGTTTTAAAAGTGTTTCTGGCCACCGCGGGCGTGGCCACCATCACCGGGGCGGTGGCGATGCTAGCCCTGCTCGTGACAGCCGGGATATACCTACTTCTTAACGGCATGACCGTGAACGAAGCTGTCGTCTTTCCGATAGGCACACTGGAAGTAATGGCATTAGTCTCTATCCTTTTATTCTTGGCGATCATAACTGTCTTTGTGCTTGCGGCAGGCATGGCGTTGATTACATGCCGCTGGCCATTGCCGGGTTGGGCTATTGGCGCTTTGATTGTGCTTTTAGCTGCGTTTGGCGGCGTGGGGGCAGCTCTGGCCTTTGACGCAGCACCGCGAATAGCAGATAGGGTGCATAACGCGCAACAAACGCCTTCTGAGCGTTGCAATAGAGGTTATGTCCACATGTTTAACTTGTGCTTCCGCGGAGGAAACGACAACATTATTGTTGAGCCGGATCACCGGCCCTAAGTCGTTGGCAGGTGGTTAGCGGTAGTTGGTAAAGCTCAGCGGAAAGTCGAAATCTTGGCTTTTGAGTAGTTGAATAACAGCTTGGAGTTCGTCTTTACTGCTGCTCATCACACGGACGGCGTCGCCCTGGATTTGGGTTTTGACCTTCGGGAATTTCTCGCGGATGAGGCTTGTAATTTTCTTAGCCTTTTCCTGGTCGAGGCCGCGCTTGAATGGCACCTCTTTGGTAGTCTTGAGGTTGCTTTCGACAATCTCTTTGCTTGTATCCAGGACTTTCTGACTTTGGTTCCGGGCGGCGAGTTTTTTACGCACAATATCAAGTATGGCGTCAATCTGCCATTCTCCGTTGCCCGTCACCTTAATGCCCGTTTTGTCGTTATTGAGCCACTCGATCGCCGCCGGCGTACCTTTAAAGTCGTACCGGTTCGCCATCTCGCGCTGCGCCTGGTCGAAGACGTTGTTCATCTCCGCCTTGTCATACTCACTCACAACATCAAACGAAAACAACTGTGCCACACAAAAATTTTAACACACTGTACAAGGACGTTCCTTGTACAGTAGACTGGAGGTATGCCTGCGAAGAACGCGATTAAGCAGTTTGAGCCCGAGTGCATGTATCATGTATACAACAGGGGTGTCGAGAAGCGTATTATTTTTTGCGATGAGCGTGATTATGCTGTATTCCTGAGCTTTCTGAAATATGCGCTATCACCGAAAGAAAGCGAAGGGGCAGAGATTGACACATCTCTACTCTCCGACGCTCAGCGGTTTAATATGCGAAGGCTCAATCTTGTCGAAGATGTCGAGCTGGTGGCTTTCTGCCTCATGCCTAATCATTTTCACTTACTCCTCTATCAGCACGCGCAAGATGGAATTACGAGACTAATGAGATCAGTTGCGACAGGCTATAGCGTTTACTTTAACAAGCGATACAAGCGCGACGGAGCATTATTCCAAGGAAGATATAAGGCAAAGTCCATTGATTCGGAGGCGTACTGGCAGCACATTAGCCGCTACATACATCTTAACCCCTTGGATATTGGCAAAGAATATAAGAGCTACGAGTACTCGAGTTATCGTTTTCATGTCGGCGTCGCAGAAGCTGTGTGGATAAAGCCTCAAATAATCACCGCTAACTTTAAGGATATGAAAGAGTACCAAAAATTCCATGATGATTACATTCCGTACCGCAATCAATTGAAAGAAATAAAAGATATGCTTGCCGACCACTAATCGCACTCCCACTGTACAAGGACGTTCCTTGTACAGTGGGATTGGGGGTTTGCTATAATTGATGTAAGATGAGTTACCAAAATTCCCGTGTTGCTGAAGTTGCCGAGACGCTTAAGAAGCGTTTTGAGGAGTTGGAAAACAAGGCTGAGATTTTGAAGGCCGTTGAGCTGAAGGCGCTGTATGCCGAAATTCCGACCTTGCCGCCAGAGGAGCGCGGGGCGTTCGGCAAGGAGATTAACGCGCTCAAGGCCGATCTGGAGCAGATGGTTGCGGCGCACCAGGAGCAGGCCGAGGCATTGCCGCCGATCGACGTCACCGCGCCGTTTGATATCAACGTGTCAGCAGATAAGCGGCCAAAGTTGCTTTCGAGCGACCACGGCAGCCGCCACCCGCTGATGACCGAGATCGAAAAGATTGCTGACATCTTTTACCGCATGGGCTTCGTCATCGAAGAATCGCGCGAGCTGGACGATGACTACCACATGTTCACCAGCCTCAACTTCCCCGAAGGCCACCCGGCACGCGACGACTACGACACTTTCATGACCGTCGAAACCGACAAAACCGGCAAGCAATTCATCGCGCCCGCCCACACCTCCACCATGCAAAACCGCCTGATTCAAAAATACAAAGGCAACCTGGACGAAGGTCGGCCGATCGCCGTGCTGGTGCCCGACCGTGTCTTCCGCA
Organism: uncultured Candidatus Saccharibacteria bacterium; assembly: GCA_937988795.1. Lineage (GTDB taxonomy): Bacteria > Patescibacteriota > Saccharimonadia > Saccharimonadales > UBA4665 > PMNU01. The sequence goes on along the minus strand of CALKHY010000010.1, from coordinate 165 downwards.
ATGAAGACCTCGACGCCCGTCACGAGCACACGTTCTACCAGTTCGAGGGCATTTACGTCGACAAAGGTATCCACGCCGGCCACCTCATGGCCACGCTCAAGACCTTTCTGCAGGATTACTTCCGCCAGGACATCGAGATCAAGACCCAGCCGTTCTACTTCCCAT
>CALKHY010000009.1 GCA_937988795.1 uncultured Candidatus Saccharibacteria bacterium | reverse complement strand
GCTCTTCCGATCTTGATCGAGGATTTCTTCGGCCTACAAAGTACAAGTGCTCGACGACGGCTGCACGAGCTGGAACAAACCGCGTCGCCCGTTATTTTCGGTGATGTACGCCAGCTCAACAGTACACCCGAGCAGATTACGCATCTGTGGCGCGCCAGCGAGTACGGCTGTGATACTTGCGACCGCACCGGCTACACCGGCCGGACAGCCATTGCGGAAGTGCTTGCCAACACCGATAATCTGCACAAAACCCTGCTCAGCAAAGAACCGTTGTCGGTCAACACCATCCAGGCTGCGGCTACAAAGGACGGTTTTGTCCCCATGGCCATGGACGGGCTGGTCAAAGCGCTCCGCGGCCACACTACAGTCGCCGAGGTCATGCGTGCCATGTCGGTGTGAGGTATAATACATACGTATGAAAAACTCGTCGCGAACTCGTGGTGTTACCATCATTGAGCTCATGGTCGTGGTCGTCATCCTGTTCATTCTCGCTGCGCTGGTGGCGCTGACGGCCAGCGGTGTGCAGGCCAAGAACCGCAACGCCGACCGACAGGCCGACATCGACGCGCTCCGCAGCCAGCTCGAAAGCTACTACGCAGCAACCGACACCTATCCAACGCTCGCCAACGTGAACGACAGCGCCTGGCGCGCCAAAAACCTGCCCAAACTCAAAGACGGCGCCATCGACGACCCCAGCTGGAAGCCCGACAACGCAGACTGCACCGTTAATGGCCGTCCCACTTTGGCCACCAGCCCTACTGTTAACTGCTACAGTTACCAGGTAACGTCAGCTGATGGCTCGGCCTGCGACAACGACAAGACGCCGTGTGTACACTACACACTTACGGCCATGCTGGAAGGTGGCGAGAAATACGTCAAATCCAGTCTGAATTAGCAATTAAATCCTTGACGTCTGATGAACGGCCGAAAGGCCGTTCTTTGTTTATAACAGACTGGCCTGGTCGGCTTTCTGTTGCGGCGTGCGCTTGAGGTGCTCGTAGGCCCTAGGTGTGACCTTGCGGCCGCGGGGCGTGCGCTCCAAAAGCCCAATCTGCATGAGGTACGGCTCGTAGAAATCTTCGATTGTAGAGCGTTCCTCGGCAGTCAGTGCAGCCAGCGTTTCCACACCAACCGGCCCACCCTGGTAGTTGTCTATGATGGCTGAAAGAAGCATGCGGTCGGCCGGATCAAGCCCGAGTTCGTCAATCTCCAAAAGCTCCAGTGCCTGGCGACTGATTTCGGTGTCAATAATCCCGTCACCGTTCACGTCAGCAAAGTCGCGCACGCGCTTAAGCAGGCGGTTGGCAATGCGCGGCGTCAGGCGCGAGCGCTTGGACAGCTCGTGTGCTGCCTCGGGATGGATTTTGACATTCAGAATACCTGCGGCACGCTCGATAATCTGCCGGATTTCCTCTGGCTTATAGAATTCCAAACGGTGGATCATGCCAAAGCGGTCACGGAGCGGCGCGGCCAGGTTGCCGGTGCGGGTTGTGGCGCCAATGAGCGTAAATTTCGGTAAATCTAGCCTCAAGGATCGCGCGCTCGGCCCCTTGCCGAGCATAATATCGAGCTTGAAGTCCTCCATCGCCGAATACAGCACCTCTTCGACTGTGCGGTGGAGGCGATGGAGATCGGA
>CALKHY010000008.1 GCA_937988795.1 uncultured Candidatus Saccharibacteria bacterium | reverse complement strand
AAAACGGTGTGCTAGAGGTCCGCATCCCGCTCAAGGAGCTGCCCTCGCCAAAGCGCGTCGCCATCTCCGACGGCAAGAAGAAGTAATAACTGTACGTATCAAATGCGGCATTAGCCCGCCATCTGAACAAAGGATGGCGGGCCGTTTATATTTGGCCCTTAATTACCATTACCAACTGCTGCAATCGCGCGGAGTAATGCCTGCTCGCTCAATGCCGGATCGTCCATAAACGCCTTGTCGGCAGCCATCACCTGATCCCATGATGTTACGTCGCCACGCTGCACGAGACCCAACAGTACCCCGCCATATCTAATCGTCGCGCGGCGATGAGTTGCCAATACGCGCTCTGCCTCTGGAACAGGAAAACGGTAATTTTCGCGGAGCTCTATCTGTCGGGCCAGGAAGCTGGCAAAGCCATCCATAGAAGGAACCTCATCCGGTTGCGCGCCCTTGATCTGCTGGTACAACCTGTGGCTGAGATGTGGCCCAACCGGGGTGAACATCTGGCCAAAATCGCCGCTTGCCACACTTAACGCGATGCGCTCGACACTTCTAGAGGGGTAATCCAGCTGGGTCGCCACCTGGCCGACCAGCCTGTTTTCCTCGTCAAAAACCGGCTCGGTGCCAAGAATGGCCAGCGCGCCGGCCTCGGCCATGGCAGGTGGCAGGCCGCGCCGCAGCATCGCCTCCTTAAACCATTCGGCGCTTTCAGCCTCCATGACGCCGCGTGGTTTGAGCTGCACGATGTCATGTGCATAGCCGGCCACCTCAACAGTTACCAACTCGGGCAATGCCAGGCCAAGCGCCTGGGCAACGCGCAGGCCGTCCTCGGCCACTGTCCGTGCGTGGTACCCGTTGTGGTAGGCCAGATTGTGCTCGCCGGCGGCAAAATGCGGAAAGCCGGTGCCGTAGCGCGCATCCATGGTAATGATCGCATCCTGGGCAACATCTGCTGCTGCCACAAGCTGCTCATCGGTAAGTGTTAGATCCCTCAGTTGTTCTGTCATCGTCTCAAGGCCTCCTTAGCCTTGTGTTATTTGACGCACAGAACAATAAATCCTAAGGTGTATGTCCATAAATCTGTTGTGCACGACCGCGCACACTTTGAGGCAACAGATAAACTCGCTACAATGACCTACATGCCGATTGACACCTTAGCTTTACGGAATTACTTTTCAAAACTCGGACTCGATCCGGAAATCGCCGACCTCTATCTCACGCTCCATGCCTACGGCCCGCAAACCATCAGTAGCCTGTCGCGCCAATCCGGCATCGAGCGCACCCGGGTGTATCGTCTGCTAGAAAAGATGACAAGCGCCCACCTGGTTGAAGTCGAAACCCAATACAAGCGCGTCATCCTGCACGCCGCGCCGATCACTAATCTGCAAATCCTGCTCGCCCAGCAAGAGCAGAGAATCCGCGACCTCCAAAACGAGCTGACGCACTTCCATAGCAAGCTGACCAACTCACCCATAAACCATGCCACACGGGTGCAGTACTACCGCGGCCAGGAGATCGGAAGAGCGTCGTGTAGGGAAAGAGTGTAGATCTCGGTGGTCGCCGTATCATTAAAAAAAA
>CALKHY010000007.1 GCA_937988795.1 uncultured Candidatus Saccharibacteria bacterium | reverse complement strand
CTTGTCAGTATGCCGCGTGACCTGTGGGTGACCGTGTCGGGCTATGGGTCGAGCAAGATTAATGCAGTCTATGCCAACGCCAAAAACCGCGCGCTTAGCAAGGAGCCGAACGCAAAGCAGAAGGTCGAGGAGACCGGGATTAGCGCAACGCAAGAGGTAATTAGCCAAGTGCTCGGCATCCCGATCCACTACTATGCCATGATCGACTTCGAAGGGTTTAAAAAAGCCGTTGATATCGTAGGCGGCGTCGATATTGACGTTCCGGCCGAGCTGGCAGTTAAAGAATACCTGTGGGACTCCACGACAGGGAGAAACTATTACCTTAATGTCCCTGCTGGACCGCAACACTTTGACAGTACCAAGGCTCTCTACTTTGCAAGGTCGCGGCAAACCAGTCTGCGCGGCGACTTCTCGCGCTCCGAGCGCCAACGCCTCTTTATACAAGCCTTGTCGCAAAAGGTCCTCTCGGCTGGCACATACACCAACCCGATCAAGGTGTCGCAGCTGATGAGTGCTTTTGGCGATCATTTCTCGACCGACCTGAGCGTCAATAACGCACTGCGACTGGTCGAGATAGGGAAAGGTATGGATTTGTCGAAGCTGGAGTCGATCGGTTTAGCCGACCCGCCGAACAACTTCTACTTGACAACGCTCGGCACCATCACAACCAATATACCCGCCTTGGCGACACAGAATAAATCACCATTCGTAGAGATAAGCAAGCAAAACGGGGACTCATCCCGCTCCTTTGGCGTAGACTACTTCCACATACGCCAAGAGCGTACCACACCTCGATAAAATGGGTAGGGACTTGGGGTATTTATGGTCTCGTTGGTGCGCTGTGTGCACATCCACAAAAAGCGTGCCCAAGCCATGCTAAAAGAATTTGGTGTGCGTTTACTGTGTCGGAACTAGTGGGTATAATCGTAAGCAGTAACACGAAGGTGATCTCACGTGTCTAAATATTGGAAGGGCGGGGCAAGATTATATCTAGGTATAGCCGTTGCTATGACGGTTCTTGTGCTGGGTGTTTCGTCTCTTCGGGTGGAGGGCGCTTCCTCTATTGCGCAAGCATTTGCTACTGATGATCCAAATATCGTGTCGGGTGCGCTTGTAAGTTTGAAGTCAGAAGCGGCCAACACGATAGAGTTAAGTACTATTGAGAATGTAGACCGCATGCTTGGTGTAGCTGGAGAGAATGCGCTCATCGAGCTATCGAATGACGATGGCACGGTACAGGTTATTACCACTGGCGAAGCATACGCACTGGTAAGCGATATTAATGGTAATGTGGAAGTGGGGGATAAAATTACTGTATCGCCCATAGCGGGCGTAGGCATGAAGGCGTTAACCAGTACGCTCGTGATTGGCACTGCACAAGCTAGCCTGTCGAGCGTTGAAACTGAAACTCGGACTATCCGTGACAGACAGGGGAATGATCAGACAGTTCGTATCGGCGCAATTCCGATCCAGATAGATAAGGTCTTTTATAACGTGTCTCAGACGGGTCAGAGCTCTTTCGTGCCGCAAGCGTTGCAGGATTTTGCCAATAGTATAGCCGGGCGCTCAGTTTCGCCGATTCGCGTGATGATCGCCGGTTTCCTTATACTTTTTATGTTTGTAACCGTGGCAATACTGCTATATTCCTCGGTTCGATCAAGCATCATTTCTATTGGCCGCAACCCACTCTCCGAGAGGGCAGTACATAAGAGCCTGATCCAGGTTGGGCTTACGGTATGCGGTGTCATGGTGCTTACGATGTTTATCGTTTATCTAGTCCTGATAACGTAATCCTGAGCTCGTCAGGCAGGCTGGAAAGACCCTGGAAAGGGTCTTTTATTTATGCTCGCATACGGCTATAAAGCTCCGGAGGTCCCAAATCCTGCAAGGATACAGGGTTTAGTTTGTGCAATAATTGCACAGTCTATAAACAAAACTAGCCATATATGGTTAGTTTTGTTTATGGCGATTATCCACAGCCTTCCAGACAAGGTGTTGCATCTCTGTCTCTAACAGGGGTAAAATACGACAAGAATAACCATTTTGAGGTCGGCAAAAAACACAAGAAAAACGGGAAAAAATAAATACAAAAAACCGTGCAACCACAAGATCCAAACACCACTGTCATGCCCTCTGACAGCAGCGAGTCGCAATCGCCGCCTTCTTTGGCTGTGGCCCCCGAGCCGGTCGATCCGGGTGCTCTGTCGTACGATCCTACGAATCCGGGTGGCATTGATGTGGTTGCTATGCCGTCGAAGTCCAGTAGGTACCGCCGTATTCTGAAGCTGTTTTTCAGATGGAGCGCGATTGCCCTTTTGGTGCTGGCGGTTCTTGGCAGTGGCGTTTTCCTGGCGTGGAGCAGCAGACGAGAGGTAGCCAATATAGAGACTGTCAATCCTGCTTCGTCCTTCGACACGCAAACAATTCCGCTCGACTCGCTGGCAGCAGGCGCCATTGACCCTGTCTTTACTGCTCGGCAAGTGGCAGTGAATGGACAGCTTCGTGTGGGTGAAGGCCTCATAATCGCCCCGTCGCTGCAGCCTTCGGCGCCGCAGCCCGGCCAACTCTATTACGACCAAGAAACAAACCTGCTTGGATACTTCAACGGCACCGAGTTTGTATTCCTCGACACCAATGAGACTACTCTACAACCG
>CALKHY010000006.1 GCA_937988795.1 uncultured Candidatus Saccharibacteria bacterium | reverse complement strand
AGCTGGGCTTAAGCTACGGCGTGTGCGTTTGCTGGAACCTTGGCGTCTATGTCGTTGATCACAATTTTTCTGTCGGTAATCTCGACGATTTGTGTGCGGTCCACGCCCAAGTTACCACCGCTGAAGTTTTTGTAGAGCGGTTGGGCGACATACAGCCTTTTGATAAACATGCTGTCGATGTCGGTGGCGTAGTCGTTCACTTTTCCCAATTTTTCCCCGCTCGTCGTCTCAACGACCTTGCCAAGCAACTGAAAGTTGATCTGTATAATCGGCGCCAGCCGCACCAGCTCGCCCGGTTCGGTAAGCGCGTCGGCGTCGTTTACCACAAAGCCCTGGGGCAGCGAATCGCGGATATCCTGGCTCACCAGAATAAGCTGTTTGCGTCGGTCGGCCTTGCACCAAAAACCCTCAATCTTGAGGTTGTTCGGGTTGATGATGGGCGTCAGCGCCGTACCTACTTGGGTGCCGGTCCGCAGACTCATGACCGGGCGGTTGGTAATCATTCCACTTAGCAATAGCATAAGCTTAGTATAACCTAGGGACGAGGACAGAAGAAACTGGTGTGCGGTGTACAATCGCACAATATCCATCTATTTTTATGTTTGTTTCGAGTGCTCGCACGGCCGCAAGCTAACATCTTACACTTGCCGCAATCTGATTAAACACAGATTAAAAACTGCATTTTGTTGTTGCAGCCTGGGGCAACCTTGAGTACTATCATGGCGTGAAAGCGACTTCCAGCCGTATTGCAGTAAGTATCCTCGCGTCGTTCGCAGTAGCGTTGGCACCTCTGGCTGTCCGTGCGGAAGTTCTGTCCGAACCCGGGCAGTTGCCGCCAGTAATCATTACCGAAGTACAAACCGGGCTGGGAAGCGGCAATGCCAGCAAGGAATTTATTGAGCTATACAACACCACCCAAGAGGACATTGAGCTTATTGGTTGGCAGCTGTGGTACATCTCTGCAACCGAGAATGCCAAGCTTGACACGCCCGGAAAGGTAATCTCACTCGGCACCCCGGAAGTGCCAGTTATAATACCAGCCAATGGTTACCTGGTTATAGCACACGAGAGCTACGCTACGGCCATTACAGCGGACATAACGTACAACTTTGCGATGGCGGACAACGGCACGCTCCGGCTTCTTAGCTTGTTTGACGCTGCCGCCTGCCAGCTGTACTCAGAAGATATGGTGGGCTGGGGATCGGCAAAGTTTTACGAGGGCGCAGCAGTTGTGCTGCCGAGCGGCAAGCAGGTAGTTGCCCGGTATCCAGCCGAAGGCGGCGGGTATGTTGATACTGATGTTAACGCCGATGATTTTGTTGCGCTGGCTGCATCGGCAACAGCTACAGAAGCGACACCGGGCGAACCGAACATACTCCCGGCCAAGCAATCAGCCGGAGTGGCTGAGCCGCCAGAGCATGCGGGCATCGTGATAGACCCGAACTGCCAGCTTATTGAGCCGACAGAACCAGAGGAGGAGCCGTCTACGCCCGTTGATCCTGCAGAGCCACCGTACATCGAGGAGCCGCCAGAAGTTTCCGAGCCGGAACCGTCAACACCGCAGCCAACCATCCCTGTTGGCAATGCTGGGCTTAGGCCGCCATCCTTGAGCGAGATCTTGCCTAACCCGGCATCGCCGCAGACCGACAAAGACGACGAGTTCATCGAGGTGTATAATCCGAACGAAGTGTATTTTGATCTGAGTGGCTATATTTTGGAGGTTGGGCTGACGACCAAGCGTCGCTACACCATCCCTGCCGGCACCAAGCTACCGCCCAAGGCATTTTTGGCGTTTTTCTCCGCCGAGACCAAGCTCGCATTGTCCAATAGCGGCAGCCAGGTAGCGTTACTTGATCCGCTCGGCAGGGTGCTGGTGATTAGTGAGCCGTATGGCGCGGCCAAGGACGGCCAGGCATGGGTGTTTGCTAATGGTATCTGGCAGTGGACAACCAAGCCAACACCGAACGCTCTCAACGTAGTCAGTGCGCCGGCAGTTAAGTCAAAATCAACAGCAAAAAAGAGTAGCAGTGTTTCTACGGCTTCGGCAACGAAATCGGGCACCGGCAGCCAGTCCGGAGATGTTAGGTCAATGGAAGATATCGAAGAGGCTACAGTTGTTGCAGCCTCGAGCACTCCGCTACATCCTGGCGCGCTTGCCCTGATAGCCGCTTCCGCGGTACTATACGGGGCATATGAGTACCGACGTGATGTGGCAAACCGTATCCACCAGTTCCGAGCAAACCGAGCAGCTCGGCGAGCGCTTAGGCAAAGCGTTAAAGGGGGGTGAGGTCGTTGAGCTGGTCAGTGATTTGGGTGGCGGCAAGACCACCTTCGTGCGGGGCTTGGCGCGCGGCGCAGGAAGCCACGATAAAGTCGCCAGCCCAACATTTACAATCAGCAAAGTGTACGACTGCCCAAACTTCCAAATCCATCACTTCGACTTTTACCGTCTGCCCGAGCCCGGCGTAATGGCCGACGAACTGGCCGAGGCCGCTGGCGACCCGCACATCGTTACCGTGATTGAATGGGCCGACGTAGTGCAGCATGTGCTGCCCGAAAAACGCCTGACCATCCGTTTTACACAAACGCCGGAAGGTGATCGCGAGGTTAAGATGTCGGCTCCGGCGGCATATAGCTACCTGATTGACGCAGTGCAAAACGCTTGAGTTTTTCTGCGGACAGCTATACGATAAGACTGAATATTATACGAGGAGTTATAACGCATGAATCCGCAGGCACCTGCTCCACAACCGCCTATTGCGCCGCCCGCGCCGCCGGCACCAGTTACCCCAACGGCTCCGCCCCAGACGGGGGCGCCAGCAGCACCTCCCTCTTTAGCACCAGACAAAACAAGTAAAGTTGGCCTGTTCGTTGGCATTGGCGTCGGCGTTTTGCTGCTCGTGATCGCCGCGGTAGCCGGCTGGTTCTTGTGGTTTAGCCCTGCCGCACAGGCGCAGCGGGTATCCACTGCTTTTATGAAGGCCTTGACCGCGAAAGAAATGGACAAGGTATACGAACTGACCGGGGCATCAGACGAGGCAACCAAGCAGTTCTTGCAGAACGCCGCTGACGCTTCAGAAGGAACGTTTACACTCAAAGAAAAAGCCATGAAGGACGGCACCGGCTACTTCTTGTACGATTTGTCCAACAGCGAAGGAAAGATGGGTC
>CALKHY010000005.1 GCA_937988795.1 uncultured Candidatus Saccharibacteria bacterium | reverse complement strand
TTGATATGTTCTCGTCCACCAGATCACGCACATCCCTGCCCGCTACCTCAGTATCATCGCTGGGCGGCGGCAAATGTATGAGTAAGGGGACCATCTTAAGGCCGCGCTCATAATTTTTCTGCTCGCGTATTCGCGTCCTAGCCTGAATGAACATAATAGGAGCTACCACTAATGCCAGTACGAGGAGTAGTGCCAGTACAATAAACAGGAATGTCATTGCGGATTCTTGTCGCTAATATTTAAGTCTTTATCAAAACGAACCTTAAGATATTCGGCTTTTATCTTGTTTATTTCTTTGCTTAAAGTAAAAGGATCTGTTTTTGTCTGCTCGACAATATCCTTGGCCTTATTCACCCACAACTGGTCAAGCTCTTCGTCCGACAATGCCCCATCTGCAACTTGAGAAGGCTGCGCAATTGGCGCGATCTGCTGAGGCGGCGCACTTTGGATACTACCGCCCATCGGAGCAGCAGGGATGCCAGCAACATCTTGCCCGTTCCCGTCAGACAAATTCATGCCTGTTATGTGGTTAGCATTAGGATCCATAATCTTCTCTATTATAACAGCCCGCCTATAAGTTAACCATGAGCCGTACCCCAACATCCCTATCCTGTAAAACGTATACCCAGCCTGGAGGCATAAAAATAGGCGACACTAAAAAGCACAACTACAGCAAATACATCCCCTGCGGTCAGCTGTCCGAGCGATTGAAACCCTAACAGAAGCACCAATACCGACGCTATAGTTACGCCCACCCTTATGGCCTTTGCTCCAGGCAACTGCCACGCACTAAGTGCCAGCGGAACGCTGCTCGTAATAATGATAAACAACAGCACGAAGGGCACTATGAGAAAAATCGAGGGCACAGACTGCGGCTTGGTTGTAAACAAAAAAAGTAGCAGTATTATGCTACTTACCGCTGCTATTTTAAGGGTCGTTCTCATGCGCTGTCCCGTAATCACACAAATACTGCGCACTACGAATCCGCGCAGTATAATGCAGTATAATTTTTATGGAGCCTAGGGTAGTAAATCCGCCCCAAAAAACACACTGCATGGCGCTTACTACCCTTCGGCTTTGACTGACCGCTCTTGCAACCTTTAGGGCCGCGAAGAGCGATAATTTTTTGTTTTTGGTTTTAGTAAGTTTTTTGTAGTAAGTTTTTGTTTTTGACTTACTAATTAAAGCCTACTACAAACATACAAAATTGTCAATATGCTTACGGCAATCTTCCTGGACCGGAAAGGCTTCTACTTCGGCACAAAAATCGCATAAACATACGACGCAAAGTTACTACTGAATCGAAAGTTATACACAGGTTCCCAGCAAAATAAGCATAATTGTTATTGACATAGAAAAACCCAATTTATAAGATGTAATTAGCACTTTGAATAAAAAAAGTGCTCAAAAACAAAAACGCTTCGCAACAACGGCTTCTCGCAAGCCGTTGTTCCATAAAGCGAAGCCAAAACCCCCGATAGCAAAAACCAAACCAAACACCCTACACCCGCCCCGGCCACACCAAGCCGGGGCGGTCTTTACTTTTCCGCCAACTCGTACGACTATTACATACGTGCCAAAACCAATCCGAACTGTCCTCAATATCGGCTCCAGCGGCATCATCATAGATACCGAATGCCAGCTTTCCAATGGCCTGCCAGGCATCACGATCGTCGGCCTTGGCAACAAAGCCATCGACGAATCTCGCGAACGTGTGCGCAGCGCCTTTGCCAGCAGCCAAATTGCAATGCCCAGGAAACGGATCACAATCAACTTGGCGCCGGCCGACATTCCAAAAGAAAGCACCAGCCTCGACCTGGCAATTGCCCTGGCGATTTTGCAGGCCGACGGTCAAATAAAACGGCCGCTCGATGCGGACGCCGCGGTAATCGGCGAGCTTGGGCTGGACGGCACGGTCAGGCCGGTACGCGGCATCATTGGCAAAATCCTTGCCGGGCAAAAACGCGGTATCCATAAATTCTTTATCCCTGCAACCAACATGACGCAGGCACAACTCATCCCGAATGTAACACTCATACCAACTAGCTCCATCGGATCACTGTTAAATGACATCAACCAGGGCAGCCTCAATTCAGTTGCTACGGACAAGGACCCCGTACTGCCGCCATCAGCCGGCACCACCCACAAATACCGTTTAAGCGAGGTAATCGGACAACAGCAAGCAAAAAGAGGCATGGAAATCGCCGCAGCCGGCGGACACAACATATTCCTGAATGGGCCGCCCGGCGCCGGCAAAAGCATGCTAGCCCGAGCACTGCCCTCAATCCTACCACCGCTCAAGCGCGAGGAAATGCTGGAGGTTACTCAGCTGCACAGCCTCATTAGCGGCAACTACGACGAGCTCGTTGTCAGTCGGCCTTTCCGAGCGCCACATCACAGCGCCAGCCATATCGCCATCGTCGGCGGCGGCAATAATTTACGTCCGGGCGAGATCAGCTTGGCACATCGGGGCGTTTTGTTCTTTGATGAATTTCCTGAATTCGGACGCGCCACAATCGAAGCCTTGCGCCAACCTCTCGAGGATAGAGAGATTACTGTTGCACGCGTTAAAGATACAGCAGTCTATCCGGCGAACTTTATACTTGTTGCAACTGCCAACCCCTGCCCCTGCGGCTACTACGGCACCAGCAAACCTTGCACTTGCTCGGCGCACGCCATCCTGCGCTATCGCCAAAAACTCTCTGGACCGATCATGGACCGCATCGATCTGTACGTAAACGTACAGGAGATCGAGCACGAGCGCCTGCTGTCGCATTCCCAAACCGACGACGACTCGCAAATACGAAACAAGGTCATACGAGCCCGCGAGATACAAGCCAGCAGGTATGGCTCGACAACCAAACTAAACGCCGATATGAACAACCACGACATTCGCGTCAAAAGCAACATTACCAATGACGCCCGCGATCTACTCAACAGCGCCGCCAAAGCCCTGGAGATATCGGCCAGAAGTTACATGCGCATCATCAAGGTGGCGCGCACTATCGCCGACTTAGACGAATCCGACGCCATCTTGCCGATGCATATTAGCGAAGCCCTGCAATATAGGAGCCCGAACTTGCAAAGCTTAAGCTAAACCCTTATTGACCCCTGTTGTTGCTTCTGTTACAATAGGGTTCACTAACAATATAAAAAGATAAAGGAGATATCTTTATCGGCAAGGTAACACGCCTGAATCAAGACATTCGGGCGCCACAGTTGCGCGTAATCGATGAGAACGGCAGTCAGCTGGGCATCCTTTCGCGCGATGAGGCACTGCAAGCAGCAGCTGACAGAGGGTTAGACTTGGTAGAAATAGCCCCCGATGCCAACCCACCGGTTGCAAAAATAATCGACTGGGGCAAATACAACTACCAGCGAACCAAGCAGCTGCAACGCAACAAGCGCACTGCCAAGGCGCTGGAAATGAAACAAATGAGATTCGGGCTCAAGATTAGCGAACATGACCTTGGCGTCAAACTTCGCAAAGTCGCAGACTTTCTAGGGGCTGGCCACAAAGTTAAGATAGCAATAGTCTTCAGAGGTCGCGAACTTGCCCACAAAGATTTAGGCTTTAAACTTGCTGATAAGATAATAAGCGACCTCGGCGAATCAATCGTGGTTGATCAAAAGCCAGAATTCGCCGGAAAACAGCTAAACTTCGTAATAAGGAGCACTAATCATGCCAAAGCTAAAAACGCATAGTGGCACCAAGGACCGCGTTCGCCTGACCAAGAACGGCAAAGTTCGCGTACACCACTCGCACGTAAACCACTTCTTACAGAAGAAAAGCGGCGCTCGCAAGCGCACTTTCGCCGGCTTAGACACCCTAAAAGGCGCCGCTGCCAAGATAATTAAGCAAAAGTTAGGAGCTTAACGATATGCGCGTCAAACGAGGCGTAGTCGCACACAAGAAACACGCTAAAATCCGCCGTGCTACCACGGGCATGACCCACTCTAACCGCGTGAGCATCAAGCGCGGTAGACAGGCCCTCATTAAGGCCCTACAGTTTGCTACCCGCGATCGCAAGAACCGTAAGCGAACTTTCAGGGAGTTGTGGAACGCACGAATAAACGCTGCCGCACGGCTGAACGGCACCACTTACAGCAAGCTGATCGCAGGCCTTAAGGCAGCAAGCATCAACTTGGACCGCAAGATCCTGAGCGAGTTGGCAACCAATGAACCGAAGGCCTTCGAGGCAGTAGTTAAAGCCGCAAAGAAGTAACAGGCTTCGATCAATAAAAAATACCTCTCAACAAACGAGAGGTATTTTTTATTGCCAGATTATCCGTAAGCCGGGTTCTGTTTAGTTGCCCCTAGGCAACCATCTGATCATCTATCTAGTCTCGACGTCGCCGCCGAGATCAAGCGGGTTAATTACGATGGGCATTGGCGGGAAACCACGAGCCTGTAGGCTCGATTGCCCATCACCTTGCAGCAGACAGGGTTTACCTCTTTACAATGTCACCATTGTAAACTGTGGGCTCTTACCCCACTCATTTCACCCTTACCCATCCTCTGCCAACTGCTTCGGAGGGCGGTATTGTTTCTGTGGCACTTTCCCTAGGGTCACCCCCGGTTGCTGTTAGCAACTGCCTCTCCCTATGCTGCCCGGACTTTCCTCCCCTCATTGTCCCGAGAGACTTTTTAAGGGGCGATCAGCCGATGATCTGGCATAGATTATTATATCATCTATAGTCAAGATGTATACGCTAGCGTTTTTCGGCATGATCTAACGCCTCGTTGACTGCCGCATCGGCTATTTTATTCATGTTTCTCGGGACGTGAGTGTAGGTAACTCTCTTAAAGCCAGCAGCTATATCCTTGACCGCCGCATGTATCGGCCAAAGGTCACGATTTTTAACTTTAAAGACACCCAGCATTTGGTTTATAACCAACAGACTATCCATGTATACGTGTACGATTTCAACCCGCATACGGGCGGCTTCTTCCAACCCCGACTTTAACGCCTGGTACTCGGCTTGGTTGTTTGTTGTAATGCCTAAATATTGTCCTTTTTTTACAACAATCTGATCATCCATGCTCAATATGGCATAACCTAGTGCAGATGGTCCAGGATTGCCTCTCGACCCTCCATCGGCAAACAATTTTACCTCTGTTAAAACTGATGTTTTATTGTCAACGGCAATCCGCGGAGCTTCTTGCTTATCGCTATTATTGTAAAAATCAAAACGTATTATTTTGACAACATTGTCAGATCGGAAGAGCACACGTCTGAACTC
>CALKHY010000004.1 GCA_937988795.1 uncultured Candidatus Saccharibacteria bacterium | reverse complement strand
GAGCCAGGGCGTAAAAATGTACCACTACTGTGTGGCAACCAGAGATGTTGATGCTGGACTCATCCCCGAATTCCGCCAAAAACTCGCCGCGGTGTATGCTGACCCGCGCGGCTGGGCCAAGAACGGCGACATCGCGTTTGTTTACGCCGACAGCGGCTGTGATTTTACCGCCTGGCTCAGCTCGGCGGCTCAAATGACCAGCTTTAGCGCCACAATCTGTGATAACACCTGGAGCTGTCGCGTTGGCCCGAACGTCATTGTTAATTACGACCGATGGATGGGTGCCAGTGACTCATGGAACGCAGCTGGCGGCACACTCGAAGACTACCGCGTGATGGTCATCAACCACGAAACCGGCCACTGGCTCGGTTTTGGCCACCGCAATTGTCCGGGCGACGGCCAGCCTGCACCGGTCATGCAACAGCAGTCTATCGACCTGCAAGGCTGCAAGTTCAATCCTTGGCCCACACCCGCCGAACTTGCCGTACTGTAGTTACCTCTGGTATAGTGTAAAAAATATGGCAGATCTATCGCGCGATGATGTATTGAAGTTGGCTCGGCTTGCCCGGCTAACACTCACCGACGAAGAAGTCGAAAAATTTCGTAAAGAACTCAGCGAAATCTTAAAGTACGTCGAACAGCTCCAGAACGCCGACGTGGACGGCCTGGAGCCCACGAGCCAGGTGACCGGCCTAAAGAACGTGATGCGTGACGACGTCATCGTGGATTATGGCGTCACGCCGGACGATCTCCTGGGCATCGCACCCAACACCGAAGGTCGTCTACTGAAAGTAAAGAGGATGATCGGATGAGAGGGTTCGACAGGCTCGATACACGAAATACGATACACGAGACACGAGCGTCGCTTGGCGGCGTGATGTGTCGAGTTCGTATATCGTATGTCGTGTCTCGTATATCGAATACGGCCGGAGGTCGGATATGAGTCAGTGGAAGCCAATTGCTCAAATTGCCGAAGATGTACGTCTGGGTCGGGTAACGGCCAGCGAGCTTGTAGAGCGTGCCCTCAAGACGATTGAAGAAAAGCAAGAGTACGGCGCGATTATTGCCACGACCGCCGAGCGCGCCCGCGAGCGAGCCAAGGCCATAGACGAGGCGGTCAAGAATGGTCAGAATCCCGGCAAGCTTGCTGGCGTGCCGTTTATTGCCAAGGATAATTACCTGGTGTTCGGGGCCGAGACAACTGCGGCCAGCAATATGCTGAAAGGCTTTGTCGCGCCGTACCAAGCGACGGTGGTTGAGCGGCTGGAGGCCGAGGGTGCGATTTGCGTGGCCAAGGCCAACCTGGACGCCTTTGCCCACGGCGCCAGCACCGAAAACAGCGATTTCTTTGTAACCAAAAACCCGCACGACAAAGAGCGCGTGGCCGGCGGCTCATCCGGTGGTTCGGCGGCAGCTGTTGTGCTCGACATGGCGCCGTTCGCACTCGGCACCGACACCGGTGGCTCCACCCGTCAGCCGGCTAGCTATGTTGGTTGTATCGGCTACAAGCCGACCTACGGCCTGATGTCACGCTACGGCATCGTGGCCATGGCTAGCAGTACCGACACGGTGGGCACCTTCGCTCGCACGGTTGAAGACGCGGCAGCTGTTATTGATGTTATGGCTGGCCGCGACCCGTTCGACGGCACCACCATCGAGCGACAGCCCGAGGGATACCTGGACCTGCCTGCGGACGTAAAGGGCAAGAAGGTCGGCATCATCAAAGAGTATATGAGCGACGGATTGGATCCGGGCGTGAAAGCCAGGATTGAAGAAGCAGCCGCTAAGCTCAAAGCTGCCGGCGCTGACGTGCAGGAAGTCAGCCTGCCGTCGATCAAGCTTGCCCTTGCCGTGTACTACATCATCGTACCGGCAGAGGTGAGTAGCAACTTAAGCCGCCACGACGGCCAGCGTTACCCGTTTAGCTACCAGGACGCCAAAGACCTGGATGAAAGTTACATGAAGTCGCGCGGCAACGGCTTCGGTAAGGAGGCCAAGCGCCGTATCATGATCGGCACGTATGTACTCTCGAGTGGCTATTATGACGCATACTACCGCAAGGCGCAGATCGTCCGCACAAAGCTGATCAACGAGTTTAACGAAGTATTTAAGCAGGTCGATTTCCTGATCGGCCCGGTCGCACCAACACCGGCATTCAAGATTGGCGAAAACGACAACGACCCGCTCAAGATGTATCTGGTGGACATCATGACCGTTGCCGCCAACCTGGTTGGCGTGCCTTCAATCAGTGTACCTGCAGGCTTGAGCGACGGATTGCCGGTAGGCTTGCAGATCATGGCGCCGCAGCGGAAAGACCGTGAATTATTAGGTATAGCTAAAGCAGCAGAGGAGATTCTCGCATGATAGGCTGGATCACACTGGCAGTGGTGGTTTTGGCCTTTGTGGGCGGGGCCGGATATCTGATTTGGCGGTGGAAAGTGCCGCCAAAGCTCAACCAAGAGTACTTTACGAACGAATGGAAAGAGTTGCAAAAGCTCCTGCGAAACAAGGATCGTTGGGATGTGGCACTCATGCAGGCCGACAACTTGGTGGACATTGCGCTCAAGAAGAACCGTTATCGCGGTGCGAGCATGGGCGAGCGGTTAGTGAAGGCTCAGAAGCGGTTTACTGACCACGAACGGGTCTGGTTTGCGCACAAGCTTCGCCGCGAGGTCGAAAGCAACCCGGACTTTAAACTGACTGAAAAGGACCTGAAAGAGGCGCTGATCGCCCTCCGCCAGGCGTTGAAAGACTTGGGAGCGCTGAAGAAATGAAAACACCAAGCACCAAATTCCAAATTCCAAATAAGCACCAAAGTGCTAATGACCTAATGTCCAAAACAGGCAGCAATAGGTTGTGTTTAGAGTCTTGGAATTTTGGACATTCGGAATTATTTGGTATTTGGTGCTTGGTATTTGGTGCTTTGCGGAGGCCTTTATGATTTCAGACGACGTACGCAAGCAGTATACCGCCACGATTGGCATCGAGACGCACGTGCAGCTCAAGACAGCCACTAAGCTGTTTGAGGCAGTAGGCAACGATGCGCGCGAGGCCGAGCCGAATACGCTTATCGGTCCGCTCAGCTTTGGTCTGCCGGGCGCGCTACCAGTGCTTAACAAAGAGGCATTGCACCTGGCAATGCGCGCTGCGTTCGCGCTCGACACCGTACCGCAAAAGTTCAGCTACTTTGAGCGCAAGCACTATTTCTACCCAGACTTGCCGATGGGCTACCAGATTTCGCAGCTGGCCGAGCCGATCATCAAGGGCGGCAGTGTGACTTTTGAAGTCGACGGCCGTACCGTTACCGTCCGCATCAACCGCGCCCAGCTGGAGGCTGACGCCGGCAAGAGTATGCACCCGGAGGGCAAAGATTACAGCCTGGTCGACTTCAACCGCGCCGGCACGCCGCTGCTCGAGATTGTTTCTGAGCCAGATATCCACTCGCCGGCCGAGGCAAAAGCCTACGCCCGCGAGCTTTACCTGCGCATGCGCTACGCCGACGTGTCTGACTGTGATCTCTACTACGGCAACATGCGTTTTGACGTCAACGTCTCTGTCAGCAAAACCGACAAATACGGCGTTCGTGCCGAGATCAAGAACATCAACTCCTTCCGCGCCGTTGAAAAGGCCGTGGAGTACGAAATCAACCGCCAGATCGAACTACTTGAGCGCGGTGAGCAGGTCGTACAGGAAACCCGCGGCTGGGACGACGCCAAGCAGCGCACCTTCACCCAGCGCACCAAAGAGAATGCCGAAGATTACCGCTACATGCCCGATCCGGACATCCCGCCAGTCGAACTGACCGACGAGATGATCGATGTCGTACGCCAGGAAATGCCTGTCATGCCTGCCGAATGGCGCGAACGTTTAAGCAGTCTGGGTATCGAGAAGCCATCCATGGAGTTGCTGCTAGAGGCCGACCTGGACGATCCCGAAGTGTCCTATCTGGCGCTCGTCGAAGAAGTAATCAGCGACAAAGAGTTCGCCAAAGCGCTCGCCAACTTCTTCGTCAACTTTGAAATCCCGCTTCGCCGAGACGAGAACGCAAAGGTCAACGGCGAGCTGACAAACCAGGGCCGGTTACACATCTACCGCGCGGTGTACGACCTGCAGAAATCCGGCAAGCTCAGTTCAACGGGCGCCAAAACCTTGCTCGCACATATTTTCACGGAACTTTCACAGCAGGTTAGTGCCAAGGAAGTCGAAGAGCTGGCGCAAAAGCTCAACCTCATCCAGCAGTCCGACGAAGGCGAAATCGCCAAGATTGTCGCCAAAGTTATCGAAGCCAACCCCAAGGCTGTCGAGGACATCAAGAAGGGCGAAATGAAAGCTATCGGCTTCCTCGTCGGTCAGATCATGAAAGAAACCCAGGGCCGCGCCAATCCATCCCTCGCACAGGAGCTCATCAGGAAGCAGCTCGAACTGTAACGGCTGCCGGAGGGTACATGAAGCAGTTCACAAGAACCAAGACGATTATCCAAGAGGTAGGTATACGGTTTAAGCGCCAAGTGGTGATTAAGCGCTACCGCACCGAGGACGGCAGGGAGCACGAATTTACGACGTTCGGCCGCGAGGGCAGCAAGACGAGTGCGGTCATCGCGGTGACGCCCGACAAAAAGGTTGTGGTGACGTACCAGTTCCGGGCCGGCTACGACCAGTGGTTGTTTGAACTTCCCGGCGGCGGCCTCAAAGATGACGAAGAATTCCAAGCGGCCGCAATACGCGAACTCAAAGAAGAAACGGGCTACGTACCAGACGCTATCGAGTATCTGGGCGAAAGCCAGTGGGATGCGTACAACAATACGGTCGCGCATTATTATCTGGCCACTGGCTGTGTGCTGTCCCGCAGTGGCGACCATCTCGATGCCGAAGAGTCGGACCAAGGGGCAGAGGTGCGGCTCATCCCGATTGACGAGCTTATCCAAAACGCCAAGGGCAACCGCATGTCAGACCCGCGCGCCGTATTAATGGCTTATGACCGCCTGATGGAGTTAAAAAAGGAGGGAGCGTAGTGAAGTACAAAAGACCAACCAAGGCGATAATCGCCGCCGCAGGATTTGGCACGCGTTTTTTGCCGCAGACCAAGGCTATGCCTAAAGAAATGCTGCCGATCGTTGACAAGCCGGTTATCCAGATCATCGTGGAGCAGTTGGTGGCTGCCGGCGTGACCGACGTGATCATCGTAACCGGCTACACGAAGCG
>CALKHY010000003.1 GCA_937988795.1 uncultured Candidatus Saccharibacteria bacterium | reverse complement strand
CCTGGCCGTACCAACCGGCACTGTGCTTTTATCGACTATCACAGCGTAGCCGTTAAGCAGCGGGCCGAGCTTATCGGCAACATCAAAGATATATGACAAGTCCGCCGACCCATCCTCATTCGGCGGGGTAGGGAGCGCCAGAAAGATAACTTCGGCACCTTTGACCGCCTTGGCAAGCTCGGTCGTAAATGACAAATGCCCGTCCTCGATTGCCGCTGTAAACAGTTCCTCAAGCCCCGGTTCGTATATCGGCACCTGGCCGGCTTTCATCTGCCGCACTTTTTCGGTGTCAACATCAACGCAAACAACGTCGTTCGCCAGCGACGCCAGGCACGTGCCAGTCACCAGCCCCACATATCCGGTCCCCACAACAGCGATATTCATCTGGTATAGTATAACAATAGAAGCGGGTACGGGAGAAAAATTGTGAAATTAGTTGTACAGTGTTCGTGTCTGAACGAGGAGAAAACCATCGGCACGGTGCTCAAAGAAATCCCCAAAAAGATTCCTGGCATCGACGAAATTGACATCGTGATCGTTGACGACGGCAGCACCGATAAGACAATCGAGATCGCCAAAAAGCACGGCGTCAAGCACATCGTGCGGCACGCCCAAAAGCAAGGCCTGGGCCGCGGCTTCAAAGACGCCATCGACAAAAGCCTGGAAATCGGCGCCGACATTATCGTCCACACCGACGGTGACAACCAATACCCAGGCGACCGCATTCCCGACCTGATCGCACCAATCCTGGCTGGCAAGGCTGATATTGTGATTGCTGACCGCCAAACCCAAACTATTCCTCACTTTTCGCCACTCAAGAAACTTCTGCAGCGCATCGGCACCTGGACGCTCAACAAGGCAGCGCGCACCAACGTGCCGGACGCCCCCAGCGGCTTCCGCGCCTACAGCCGCGAGGCAGCCATCCGCCTCAACAACATCACCACCTTTAGCTATGCCATGGAGACCCTGATCCAGGCCGGCAACAAGCGCCTGGCGATTGCGAGTATTCCGATCGTCACCAACCCCAAAATCCGTGAATCGCGGCTGTTTAAGTCACAGTGGGAGCATGTTGCCAAATCGGGCGCGGCAATCCTTCGCGCCTTCCTGATGTACCGGCCGTACGTGTTCTTCGGCACGCTTGGGGCAGTGCTGCTTGTCCTCGGCTTCATCCCGTTTGCGCGCTACCTGTACTTTGTGCTGGCCGGCAATGGCGGCGGCCACATTCAGTCGCTCGTCCTAGGTAGTGTACTGTTGGTCGCTTCGTTCATCGCTTTCACGCTCGGTATCGTGGCCGATCTCATCCGCATCAACCGCATCCTGCTGGAACAGTCACTTGAGCACCAAAAGCACGTACGCTTCGACAAAAGCGAGTAGAAAGATGAAGCTGCTAATCATCGTATTTTGCAAAAACGAAGCCGAAACACTCGGCAAACTACTTGCCGCCATGCCGCGCAAAATTGACGGTGTCAAAACCATTGACGTGTTTGTGCTGGACGACGGCAGCACCGACGGCTCCGCGGACATTGCACGCAAGACAGGCGCCAATGTCGTAGCCGACGGGGCAAGCAAAGGCTTGGCGTTCCGCTTCCGCCAGGCTGTCGACCTAGTGCTAGCCGAAGGGGCTGACGTCATGGTCACGATCGACGGCGACATGCAGTACTTGCCCAAAGACATCCCCAAAATCGCGGCGCCGGTTATCGAAGGGCGCGCCGACATGGTAGCCGCCGACCGCTTTACCGATCCAAAAACCGGTAAAAAATACCGCCCCGCCAATATGCCACTCAGCAAATACATCGGCAACCGACTTGGCACCAAAGTGATTAGCCGCCTAAGCAAGCAAACGTTCCGCGACGTCACATCCGGCTTTCGCGCTTACAGCCGCGAGGCGCTGCTCGCCCTTAACGTCAATAGTGACCAAACCTATACCCAAGAATCATTCCAAATCCTGGCACTCAAACGGATGCGCATCGTCAGCGTGCCGATACCGGTTATTTACTACAAAGGCCGGCGCTCGCGCGTCGTGGCCAGCATCGTAAGCTATGTGGCGAACAGCGCGCTCAACATCGTGCGGGCGTACCGCGACTTTGCGCCGCTCAGATTCTTCTTCTGGCTCGGGTTTCTGCCTGTAGTGCTTGGCGTCGGCGGCGGGCTGTTCTCCATCTGGCATTGGATGCACACCGGCATGTTTAGCCCCTACAAATTCGTCGGCATTACCAGCTTGTATCTGTTCTCGCTTGGCATCATCATTTGGCTGGCCGGCATCCTCGCAGACATGCTGGCGCGCGTCAACCGCACGCAAGAAAAAATCTACGAAGCCATCAAGCGCGAGCTGTACAAGAAAGACTAATTGTATTCCTTTGGCCCGATAAACATCACTTTGGACAGTGCTTCTTGCGCCGCCTTGTTGACGTCAACTACCGTCTGGTTGGGCCAGTACCAGGCTTCGTCGGAGCGGAGAATAAAGCTGAACACGCCGCCGCCTTGCAGGAACAGCAGTATGACGGCTGCTACAACGAGTGGTTTTATCCTGGCCAATGGCCTGAATGCCACACCAAGTGCCACGGCAGCAACGGCTACCATAGGGAAGAGGAGCGGTATGAAGTAGCGGCCGTTAATAGCAACCGGCTGGCCGGTTTCGAGATACTGCGGATAGGTTTGCAGCCCCCACAGTGCAGCAGCGTAAATGATGGTGGCCACGAACAAAAAGACCAGAAACGGCCGGCCGCGGAATGCCTGCCGCCAGTAAAAGACCAGGGCGAACAGGCTGAACAGAAAGATGGCAATGGCAGTTGCGCTCGGCAATATCGCCGGCGGGTAGTTGGTATGCAGCGGCGGGCCATTGACCACAAAAAACAGGCGGTAATGCAGCGCCTGCAGCCACGTCCACGTATAGGCGATAGGGTTAGGGTCAACCTCGATGCCTTGGGCTGCCATACGGTAATTGCGTCCGAACGGCCCGTACTCCATGCATGCCTCGATATTAAGCACCTTGTCGCAAGCCGGCACCGGGTGCCCATAGCGCACGACGTTCGTGCCATAACACTGCACGAACAACCCGCCGCTGACCACGAGCAGCGCCAGCAGGCCGGCCTTGGCCCGCCCGTCCAGCTGGCGGTAGCTATGTTTCAGCGACAAACCAAACCGCTGCCATTGCCCTTTGAACTGCCAGCACACCAACACGCCAAGATACACAACCGCTGCCAGGGCAATCGGCAGGAACGCGTACTTCACCAGGCTGGACAACA
>CALKHY010000002.1 GCA_937988795.1 uncultured Candidatus Saccharibacteria bacterium | reverse complement strand
CAAGACAACCCGTGAGCTGGTGCTGCCGCTAATCGAAAAGGCTTCTGGCAAAAAAGCCGGCCGCGATTTTGGCCTGTGCATGCAGCCGGAGTACTTGCGTGAAGCTACAGCCAAGCAGGACTTTGCCCGCCCCTGGTTTATCCTCATTGGCCAATTAGACGAGAAGTCCGGCGATGTTCTGGAAAAAATTTACCGGAGCTTCGACGCGCCAATTGAGCGTTGCGGCCTGGAAGAAGCCGAATTTCAAAAGTACGTACACAATGTCTACAACGCCGTTAAAATCGCATTCTTTAACGAGATGCGGTTAGTAGCTAAGGGCGAGGGTTGGGATGCTGATGCAATTTTCCATGCTACCGCCGAAAGCTGCGAAGGTATCTGGAACCCCATGTATGGGCTTGGTGATTTCGGCCCGTTTGACGGTTCGTGCCTGCCGAAAGACACGCGCGCACTGTTGCAGTGGGGTGAGAACAACGGCTACGATCTCGGGATTCTCCGGGCAGTGATCGTTGAAAACCTGAAGCACGAAAAGGTGATGGGTAAAAATATGATGGTTCGCGTTAATTACCTGGAAAACATAAGTGTTTGATTCTGGTATTGCTCGACTAATTCTAGCCTATATTCCGATTTCAATCATCGGGCTCTGGCGATGGTCGTTCTGGATCATCCGTCGCGTCGCCGCAGCAATGTATCGTCCCAAGGTTGGCACGTGGCCGAAAGATCAGCCCAGGCCGACCGTAACGGTTGTTACGCCTGTCTATAATGAAGACCCGCACCTTTTCGAAGAGGCCATGCAGTCATGGATCGACAACGGCGTAAATGAGATTATTGCTGTTATCGATAAAACCAACACACGGCATATCGTCCATTTCGAGCACAAGTATGTCCGGAACGCCAAGATCAAAACCAAATGCCGCCTGGTCGTTCAGCCAACCAAGGGCAAGCGGGCCGCGTTGTGTGACGGTATCGAGAGTGCTAAGGGTGATTTGATTGCGCTGGTCGATTCCGACACGGTTTGGGACAAGGACGTGCTGGAAAAGACCCTACCGTACTTTTTGAACAGGCAAATCGGCGGCGCCACATTGACCCAACGGGTCAAGAATCCTGACAACCTGGCTACTGTTATCTTCGACATCATGCTGTGGTCACGTTACCAGGAGGAGATTCCGTCGCTCCTGGGCGTGGGCAAGGCCTTTAACACTTTGTCTGGTCGTACGGCTTTCTACCGCCGCGAGGCGATTCTTGCCGAGGAGTATGATAACTTGCACCACTTGCGCCATGAGTTTTTCCTGGGTACCCGCGCTATTTCTGGCGACGACAAGCGTTTGACGCACCTCATTTTGCAGCAGGGCTGGCATGTTGCGTATGTTGTGGGACCAAAGGTCTACACCTCCGGCATGCGCTCGTTGCGACAGTTCCTCAAACAGCGTTTGCGCTGGACGCGCAATTCATGGCGCGGCGACCTGCGGGCTGTTTTGCGCGGCTGGATTTGGCGGCATCCTGCTTTGGCCATCTTCCGGATCGACAGCTTTATTCAGCCGTTCGTCATGCTGATTGGTCCGGTTGTGTTTGCCGTGGCCTTAATGAAACAGGATTGGTTGATTGCAGGGCTCTTGCTGGCGTGGTGGCTGTTTAGCCGTACGATTAAATTGTTTGGTTACTTTCGCGCCCATCCGGCCCGGATTATCTATTTGCCGGCTTACATCGTGATGAGCTATGTGAATGCCATCATTAAGGTCTATGCCCTCGCGACACTAGTCGAGCATGGCTGGGCGACGCGGTGGCACAAGGCCCGTATGCAAACCAAGCGTTTGGTGCGCCGTTTGGCCACCATCGGCAGCGGCGTGCTGGTTTTGACACTGTTCTTTGGCTGCGTGGTAGCATTTGTTAACTACTCTCGCCAGCGGACGGCGGCAGACATAGCAGTGCCCGCCCCTGTCGAGACGGCCGCATTCGAGAACGACATTGATTTTGCGTCGGATGCGCCATTGGTGCCCAACCTACGTCCGGAAGCAATTCTCCCGACTGGTGTCAAACAATACCAAGTAGTACCTGGCGATACATTGCTCGAATTATCAGAACGTTTTGGTATGAGTGTCGAGGAATTGAAAAAGTTAAATGGCCTGCGCGACCCTGACGTCTTGCATGTTGGTCAAATGATTATTTACTACGAGTACGAGGAGAGTGTTCACAAGCCATGAGTCATAGTCATTCCAAAAAACTGCGCCATAACCTCAAGCCAGCCATCCTGATTGCTATGATTCCGGTATTGATCGGCGCTGGCGTGGTGACATTTTTTCTGACCGGCCGGTACGAATCGGCATTGGGTTCGGCGGGCAACCAACGGTTGCTAACCAAAAACTGGGAGGCTGCCGACAAAGCATTTATAGAACGCCAGCCCAATTATGAGCGCAAATTTGCATATTATCGGCTAAAAGAAGGCCAGACGCTAGAGAGTGTTGCGGCTTTCTTTGGTGTTGACCCTGTCAAGTTAAAAAAGATGAACCCCGGCCTTGTTGTGTCGGGTGCGACCATTAAAGTTCCGCCGGTTGAACGCCCGCTCGAAGAAACTAGCGGGGCTAACGGCAAGATTGTAGAAGCCAAAATTACCGAGGATCACGGCTTGTTGCGCATCCGCCAGCCGTACAAGTCTGATTTGGCGATCACTACTATCCCGGAGCTGATGGATTTCCTGCGGCCATACAGCGCTATCGAAAAAACCGGCGCCAAGACATACCGAATAAATCGCGCCATCTCGCTCGAGGGCAACATCAGGCTCGATGTAACACCTGCAACCGTCACCAAAGATCGGAAGAGCACA
>CALKHY010000001.1 GCA_937988795.1 uncultured Candidatus Saccharibacteria bacterium | reverse complement strand
TTTTTCAAGCAGAAGACGGCATACGAGATTGGTCAGTGACTGGAGTTCAGACGTGTGCTCTTCCGATCTACGCGAGTTATTCTAACATATCGGGCTGTTTTCGCATAACAATTTGTGCCACTGTTCAGTCGCGACGGTAAAATACCAGCTGCATATCGCCGTAGGTGCGTTGCTCGACCTCGGAAAAGCCGTGAAATGATAGTACTGGATGGCTAGCTGGCAATGAAACCACGAGAAGTCCGCCAGGGGCAACCCGCTCCGCCAGACGCTTGAGCAAATTCAGCTGCAGGTTATCATGTGGCGGGTCGCAAAGCACCAGGTCGAACCGCTCGTCCTCGCCTGTCGTCGAAAGCCAAGCATTCGATGTAGCCTTAACAAGCTTGACCTGCTCCTCGAGACCAAGCGTTTGAATATTGCGCTCGATCACTTTCTGGGCGGTCCGATCACTCTCGATCGCCAACGCACGAGCTGCACCGCGGCTAACCGCTTCAAAACAGAGTGCACCAGTGCCAGCAAAGGGGTCGAGCACGGTCATGCCTTCGATATCGCCCAGGATGTTGAACAGCGCGCCACGCGCCTTGTCGCTCATCGGATGCGTGCGATGGGTATGCGGTGAGTCAAACAGCCTGCCGCCTAAGCGCCCGGCGATAACTCTCATGCCTGCTCCTCGTTTGCGATTCCAGCATCAATAGCGGCTGCGTACCAGGTAAGCGCCACGGTTTTGATGATCGCAGGAATAATTTGCATCCGTACCATACGCGCCAACTGCGGTGTCCAGCCGTACTTCACATACGTTTCATACGCGTTCAGTGCAGCAATCTCTTTTGCCCGCAACCGGAAAAGGCTGAGTGCGCCGTGCTCGTGGAGTTCGCTGATGTCGTCCTCAGTGATCGGAACCCGCCTACTACCCAGCGGCAGCAGCATAAATGCCACACCAAACTCAAAGAAGCCGTGCGACGTGAGCAACCCCTTCGGCCCCCACATCTTCCAGTTGTTGGCGAGCAGCTCGCGCGGGGTACTGCCTGGCATAATGATCTTTTCTTTGATCGTAGTCCGCGTTTCAATGCCTTCGCCGCGAATTTCGGTCAGTTTTTCTTCGTACGGATAGTGGTGTGCCGGTGTCAGGCCGTCGACGATGGCGTGCGCCAGCCAGGCCGCTTCAAATGCCGCACGCACCTCGTCCCCGCCCTTAAGCGACTCTACCAGCTTGTCATAATGCCCGCTGATAATGTCGATCAGCCGAGTGTCTTCCTCGTCAAACGGCGAATAGTAGTGCCACGGCTCATCCTTGGCTGGGCTCTTACGCTTGATGGCGTCCGGGCCGTTTACTCCTTCGAAATGCAAAATAAGTCTAGTCGACGGGAACCGGCCGTCATTAGGCAACAGGGTGCGCAAACCGGCACGTGCCAGCCGGTCGATTTTCTGGTGTGCGCCGACCATTTTGCCCGAAAGCGGACGCAAGGTAGTGCCTGAGTACATACGCGCTACACCTCACCCGCACGCATGCGATGGCTAAAAATAATCTGGTTGCTCATTTTAACTGTTTCTCTGCCCTGTCTCTGCAGGGTGCCGCGGCCAAACACTAATTCAGATTGGTGACCGCGCGAAGAGCAGTTACCCGCTCTAACACTAATGGATATTGTACCATATTTTCGCCACGGTCGATGAAGCTTTGAGCGGCCTTGCGGGCAGCAGCAATAAGGCGCGCATCTGTCAGTTTGGCGACGCGGAGGTCGAGTGCGCCGTGCTGAAGCGTGCCGTAGATTGCGCCAGGGCCGCGCAGCTCCAGGTCGAGCTCAGCCAGTTTAAAGCCGTCGTTCATGCGCGCCAGCGCCTCCAGGCGGCGCGGCGGCGCGGATGAGTCGCTCATCATCAGATAGCAGTACCCCTTGTGGCCGCCGCGGCCCACACGGCCGCGCAGCTGATGGATTTGCGCCAGACCGAAGCGCTCAGCGCCTTCAATCAGCATGATGCTGGCGTTCGGCACGTCCACACCCACCTCAATAACGGTCGTACTGACCAAAATATCCAGCTCATGCCGCACAAACTGCTCCATCACCTCATTCTTTTCGGCCGGCTTCATTTTGCCGTGGAGCAAGCCCACGCGCCAATTCTTGAAATCTTTCTTACTAAACTGTTCGTAAATCTTCTCAGCAGAGTTGGCAATATTATTTGCGGATTCGGTAATGAGCGGACAGACCACAAACATCTGACGGCCAGCTTTTAGCTCTTTCTCGATCTTCTCATTCAACTGGGTGCGGGAGTTGGGTGAGCAAATCTCGGTCTCGACTGGCTGGCGACCGGCGGGCTTGGCGTCGAGAATCGAGATATCCAGTTCGCCGTACAAGGTGAGCGCCAACGAGCGGGGAATGGGCGTAGCGGTCAGACTTAAGAGATGCGGCATATGCCCGGCCTTGGCAAGCAATTTCTGGCGCTGCTCCACGCCGAAGCGGTGCTGCTCGTCGACGATGACTAGTCCGAGCTTGTGCATATCCACCTTTTCTTGAATAAGCGCATGTGTGCCGACGATAAACCGGGCGCGGCCTTCACGAATCGCCTCGCGCGCCGCTTCCTTTTCTTTTGATTTCATGCCGCCGACGAGGAGTGCTACCTCGTTGTGTAGTTCGAGCGGCTTTAAGAGGTTATAAATCGTTTCGGCGTGCTGGCGGGCCAGTAGTTCAGTGGGCGCCATCAGCGCCGCCTGATATCCCTTGGCCATGACCATGATAGCCGCCATGGCCGCGACTACTGTCTTGCCCGATCCAACATCACCCTCGACCAGCCGGTTCATCGGCCGGGTTTTCTGCATATCCTGGTAGATTTGCCAGACTACTTTTCGCTGAGCGTCGGTGAGCTTAAACGGCAGGCTGCCCACAAACTTGCGAGCAAGCTCTTCATCGAACTCAATATGCAGCGCCGTGTCCTTAAGCAGCTCGTATTTGTTTATCAGGCTCGCAAGCGTCAGATGGAATACTTCCTCAAAACCGATGCGACGCTTGGCATCCTCCAACCGCCTCGCGCTTTCCGGGAAATGCATGGCGAGCACCGCCTCGGCGCGCGGCATTAGCTTGTACTCCTCCACCAGCC